>NZ_JBCGFQ010000023.1:0-93035 GCF_040984075.1 Pseudomonas sp. I2 | reverse complement strand
AAACCCGCTTTCCCTTTTTTCTGGGGGGCTGGTTTTTGTTTAAACGACACTGTTTCTGTGCCGCCATATCCCCCCCCACCCCCCCCAAATCGGCAATACCTCACACCGCACTCCATAAATCCATGCACCCCAGCAGGATTTCCTCATGAACACAGTAACCGCAACCCTGCGGGCCTCCCCCCTGGACGCCCTGCAGCGCTGGCTCCCGAAACTGGTGCTGGCCCCCAGCATGCTGATCGTCCTGGTGGGCTTCTATGGCTACATCCTCTGGACCTTCGTGCTGTCCTTCACCCACTCCAGCTTCATGCCCAGCTACAAGTGGGCCGGGCTGACCCAGTACCTGAAGCTGCTGGACAACGACCGTTGGTGGGTCGCCAGCAAGAACCTGCTGGTCTTCGGTGGCCTGTTCATCGCCATCAGCCTGGCCGTCGGCGTGCTGCTGGCGGTATTGCTGGACCAGCGCATCCGCCGCGAAGGCGTCATCCGCACCCTCTACCTCTACCCCATGGCCCTGTCGATGATCGTCACCGGCACCGCCTGGAAGTGGCTGCTCAACCCCGGCCTGGGCCTGGACAAGCTCCTGCGCGACTGGGGCTGGGAGGGGTTTCGCTTCGACTGGCTGGTAGACCCGGACCGGGTCGTCTACTGCCTGGTGATCGCTGCCGTGTGGCAGGCCTCGGGCTTCGTCATGGCGCTGTTCCTGGCCGGATTGCGTGGGGTCGACTCGTCGATCGTGCGTGCCGCCCAGGTCGATGGCGCGAGCCTGCCGAGGATCTACCTGCGCATCGTCCTGCCGAGCCTGCGCCCGGTGTTCTTCAGCGCCCTGATGATCCTCGCCCACATCGCCATCAAGAGCTTCGACCTGGTCGCCGCCATGACCGCCGGCGGGCCGGGTTACGCCTCCGACCTGCCGGCGATGTTCATGTACAACTTCACCTTCAGCCGCGGGCAGATGGGCATGGGCTCGGCCAGTGCGATCCTCATGCTCGGCGCCATCCTGGCGATCCTGGTGCCCTACCTGTATTCGGAACTGAGGAACAAGCGCCATGACTAGCCCGCGTTGGTTCTCCCCCAGCCGCCTGGCAATCCATGCCACCCTGCTGGCCGCCTGCGCCCTGTACTTGGTGCCGCTGGTGGTGATGCTGCTGACCAGCTTCAAGTCGCCCGACGACATCCGCACCGGCAACCTGCTGAGCTGGCCGGAAGTGGTCACCGGTATCGGCTGGCTCAAGGCCTGGGACACGGTAGGCGGCTACTTCTGGAACTCGGTGAAGATCACCGTGCCGGCGGTGCTCATCTCGACCCTGGTGGGCGCGCTCAACGGCTACGTGCTGTCGATGTGGCGTTTCCGTGGCTCGCAGCTGTTCTTCGGGCTGCTGCTGTTCGGCTGCTTCCTGCCATTCCAGACCGTGCTGCTGCCGGCTTCGTTCACCCTCGGCAAGCTGGGCCTGGCCAGCACCACCACCGGCCTGGTGCTGGTGCACATCGTCTACGGGCTGGCCTTCACCACGCTGTTCTTTCGCAACTACTACTGCAGCGTGCCCGAGGCCCTGGTGCGGGCGGCGCGTCTGGACGGGGCGGGGTTCTTCACCATTTTCGGGCGGATCCTGCTGCCCATGTCGGTGCCGATCATCATGGTCTGCCTGATCTGGCAGTTCACCCAGATCTGGAACGACTTCCTCTTCGGCGTGGTGTTCGCCAGCGGCGACGCCCAGCCCATCACCGTGGCCCTGAACAACCTGGTCAACACCAGCACCGGGGTCAAGGAATACAACGTCGACATGGCGGCGGCGATGATCGCGGGGCTTCCGACCCTGCTGGTCTACGTCCTCGCTGGCAAATACTTCCTGCGCGGCCTCACCGCCGGCGCGGTCAAGGGGTGACACATGGCACGGCTCGAACTTCGCAACGTCAACAAACGCTACGGCAGCGGCCTGCCGGATACCCTCAAGGCGATCGACCTGGCCATCGAGTCCGGCGAGTTCCTGATCCTGGTCGGCCCCTCCGGCTGCGGTAAGTCGACCCTGATGAACTGCATCGCCGGCCTTGAAGACATCAGCGGCGGCGAGATCCTCGTCGACGGTGCCGACATCAGCGGCATGAGCCCCAAGGACCGGGACATCGCCATGGTGTTCCAGTCCTACGCGCTGTACCCGACCATGAGCGTGCGCGACAACATCGCCTTCGGCCTGAAGATCCGCAAGATGTCCCAGGCGGCCATCGACGAGGAGGTGGCGCGGGTCGCCAGGCTCCTGCAGATCGAGCACCTGCTCGGGCGCAAGCCCGGCCAGCTCTCCGGCGGCCAGCAGCAGCGGGTGGCCATGGGCCGGGCCCTGGCGCGACGGCCGAAGATCTACCTGTTCGACGAGCCGCTGTCGAACCTCGACGCCAAGCTGCGGGTGGAGATGCGCACCGAGATCAAGCTGATGCACCAGCGCCTGAAGACCACCACGGTATACGTCACCCACGACCAGATCGAAGCCATGACCTTGGGCGACAAGGTGGCGGTGATGAAGGACGGGGTCATCCAGCAGTTCGGCACGCCGCGGCAGATCTACAACGATCCGGCCAACCTGTTCGTGGCCAGCTTCATCGGCTCGCCGCCGATGAACTTCATTCCCGTGCGCCTGACGAAACAGGAGGGGCGCCTGCTGGCCCTGCTCGACAGCGGCCAGGCCCGCTGCGAGCTGTCGCTCGGCGTGCTGGACGATGCGCTGGACGGGCGCGAGATCATCCTCGGCGTGCGCCCGGAACAGATCACCCTGGGGGCGGAGGAGGGCAACGGCCTGCCGGGTATCCGGGCTGAAGTGCAGGTCATCGAACCCACCGGGCCGGACCTGCTGGTGTTCGTCACCCTCAACCAGACCAAGGTCTGCTGCCGCCTGGCGCCGGATGTGGCGTGCCGTGTCGGCGACAGCCTGAACCTGCAGTTCGATCCGGGGCGGGTGCTGCTGTTCGACGCGGTCAGCGGCGAACGCCTGGACCTGGCCACGCCGGCCCCAGTGGTCAAGGACAACGTGGCTCGTTTCAAAGGGCGCTGAGTCGTCTAAACCATCAATAACAAGAAATGAGGAACAAGGGATGGATCATTGCAAACGCATCGGGACGCTGGGGGCGCTGGCCATGCTGGCCATCGTCGGCAGCAGTGGCGCACAGGCCGCCGAGGCCTTCTCGACGGAGTCGAAATGGATGACCGGTGACTGGGGCGGAGCCCGCACCGAACTGCTGGAGAAAGGCTACGATTTCACCCTCGACTACGTCGGCGAGGTAGCCGGCAACCTGCACGGTGGCTACAACGACGACAAGACCGCGCGCTACAGCGACCAATTCGCCCTCGGCGCGCACCTGGACCTGGAGAAGATCCTTGGCTGGCATGACGCCGAGTTCAAGCTGGCGATCACCGAGCGCAGTGGCCGCAACCTGTCCAACGACCGCATCAGCGACCCGCGTGCCGGCCAGTTCAGCTCGGTCCAGGAGGTCTGGGGACGTGGCCAGACCTGGCGTCTGACCCAGATGTGGATCAAGCAGAAGTACTTCGATGGCGCCCTGGACGTGAAATTCGGCCGCTTCGGCGAAGGCGAGGACTTCAACAGCTTCCCCTGCGACTTCCAGAACCTGGCGTTCTGTGGCTCTCAGGTGGGCAACTGGGTCGGTGGCATCTGGTACAACTGGCCGGTCAGCCAGTGGGCCCTGCGGGTCAAGTACAACATCAACCCGGAATTCTTCGTCCAGGTCGGCGCCTTCGAGCAGAACCCCTCGAACCTGGAGACCGGCAACGGCTTCAAGCTCAGCGGCAGCGGCACCAAGGGGGCGATCCTGCCGGTGGAGATGGTCTGGTCGCCGAAGGTCAATGGCCTGCCGGGCGAGTACCGGCTGGGCTACTACTACAGCACCGCCAAGGCCGACGATGTCTACGAAGACGTCAATGGCCAGCCCCAAGGCATCACCGGCAATGACTTCAAGTCCCACTCCAGCAAGCATGGCTGGTGGGTGGTGGCGCAGCAGCAGGTCACCGCCCATGGCGGCGACGTCAATCGTGGCCTGAGCCTGTTCGCCAATTTCACCGTGCACGACAAGGCCACCAACGTCATCGACAACTACCAGCAGCTCGGCCTGGTCTACAAGGGGCCCTTCGATGCCCGGCCCAAGGATGACATCGGCTTCGGCATCGCCCGTATCCACGTCAACGACGACGTGAAGAAGCGCGCCGGGCAGCTCAATGCCGCCAGCGGCATCGACGACTACGACAACCCAGGCTTCGTGCCGCTGCAGCGCACCGAGTACAACGCCGAGCTGTACTACGGCTTCCACGTCACCAACTGGCTGACCGTGCGCCCCAACCTGCAATACATCAAGAGCCCGGGCGGGGTGGACGAGGTGGACAACGCGCTGGTCGCGGGCCTGAAGATTCAGTCGTCATTCTGAGAAAAATTGTTGTAAATTTACGCCATCCATTCTTGGCAACCCTGTTCCCACTGGCCCGCAGTGGCAACAGGGCCCAGGTCGAGACAGCGCTATCTCAACAACAAGAGCCTTGCAACCATGCCCGAACATCCGCTCCATCGCTTCTTCACCTCGCAGCGGCCCAGGCCGACCTTCGAGTGGGAGCGTTACCAGCAGCGCGATGTGCTGATCATCGATCATCCCCGTTGCCAGGCGGTGTTCAGCCGCCAGGGCGCGCAGCTGCTGCATTTCCAGCCGGCCGGCGAACGGCCTTGGCTGTGGTGCGCCGAACAGTGGCCGCAGGTCGGTGCGATCCGTGGTGGCGTGCCGGTGTGCTGGCCCTGGTATGGCCGCCACCCCAGCGAGGACCTGTGGCCGGCCCACGGCTGGGCGCGGTTGCTCGACTGGAAGCTGATGGACAGCCGCGAGGACGAGGAAGGCGTGACCCTCAGGTGGCGCCTGCAGCTGTGCGACTGGCAGGTCGACCTGCATGCGCGGCTGGACAGCCGCATGGAGCTGCGCCTGAGCACCGAGCACCAGGACAGCGAGCCCTGCCAGTTGAGCCATGCGCTGCTGGCTTACTGGCGTATCAGCGACGTCTCGGAGATAGCGCTGTCTGGGCTGGAGGATATCGAGGGCTACGACCGCCTGAACCGCCAGGCCTGCCGCGAGGACGGCGCCCTGAAGCTCAAGGGTGGTTGCCAGAAGGTCTATCCGGGCACACCCCGGGTGCAATTGCAGGACCCGGCCTGGGAGCGGGCGTTGTGCATCGATACTGGCGACAGCGACGACACCGTGGTCTGGCACCCGGGCAAGCGTCCGCTGATGGGCGTGAGCGGGCGCGAGTGCCAGCGTTTCGTCTGCGTCGAGGCGGCCAGCGGCAGTGACGAGGGCCTGAGCCTGGCGCCGGGGCAGCGTGCCCACCTGCGCCTGCAGGCGCATCGGCTCAGTTGAGCTCGTCGTCCTCGATGGGATAGCGGCTGGCGTTGAGGCTTTCCTTGATCTTGCGCAGGTGGGGCTGGAAGTCCACGCCACGGCGCAGGGTCATGCCGGTGGCCAGCACGTCGAGCACGGTGAGCTGGATGATCCGCGAGGTCATCGGCATGTAGATGTCGGTGTCCTCCGGCAGCGGGATGTGCAGGCTCAGGCTGCAGGCCTTGGCCAGCGGCGAGCCGGCGGCGGTCAGGCCGAGCACCGAGGCGCCGTTTTCCCGGGCCAGGCGCGCCACCTCCACCAGTTCGCGGGTGCGCCCGGTGTAGGAGATGATGACGAACAGGTCACCGGTGTGCGCCACCGAGGCCAGCATGCGTTGCATCAGCACGTCGGCGTGGGCCGACACGGCCAGGTTGAAGCGGAAGAACTTGTGCTGGGCGTCGAGGGCCACCGGGGCCGAGGCGCCGAGGCCGAAGAAGTGGATCTGCCGGGCCTGGATCATCATGTCCACGGCGCGGCTGACCTGCTGCGGGTCGAGCTGCTGGCAGGCACTGTCGAGCGAGGCGATGGCGCTGCCGAAGATCTTCTGGGTGTAGGCGGCCGGATCGTCGTCGGCCTCCACGGCGCGGCTGACGTAGGCGGCGCCGCTGGCCAGGCTCTGCGCCAGTTGCAGCTTCAGCTCAGGGTAGCCGCTGACGCCGAACGAGCGGCAGAAACGGTTGACGGTCGGCTCGCTGACCTTGGCCGCCTGGGCCAGGGCGGCGATGCTGAAGCGGGTGGCTTGTTGCGGGTTGAGCAGGATGACCTCGGCGACTTTGCGTTCGGCCTTGTTCAGCTCGTCGAGGCGTCCCTGGATCTGTTCCAGGAGGTTTCGCACGCGGTCCATGGTATGTCCTTGGGTCGGGAAGACGGCCGGCTGGTGGAACAGCAGGCTTTTTGCACGGTGTCTATCGTACTGGCGGTAAGGTTGCCGCACCACTTGTCTGTAACATTTGTCGGTAATGTTGTAGTTTTTACTACATTACCCCTTGAAAATCGTGTTTGAACACGATATTCCTAGGTCAACTTTAGGAAAGAACCAACATCATGGCTGCGATCAGTGTAGAACCTTGCACCTTTGCCCTGTTTGGCGCCCTCGGCGACCTGGCACTGCGCAAGCTGTTCCCCGCGCTCTACCAGCTCGACCGTGCCGGCCTGCTGCACGCCGATTCCCGCCTGCTGGCGCTGGCCCGCGAGGCAGGCGACGGCGAGCAGCACCTGGCGACCATCGAGGCGCACCTGCGCCGCTTCGTGCCCGAGGCGGACATCGAGGCGGCGACCCTGGGGCGATTCCTCGGCCGCCTGAGCTACCTGCGCCTGGACTTCCTCCAGCCCGAGGGCTACCAGGCCCTGGCCGAGCAGGTTGCCGGCGAGCTGCCGTTGATCGCCTACTTCGCCACGCCGGCGGCAGTCTATGGGGCGATCTGCGAGAACCTCGACAAGGCCGGCCTGGCCGATCGTGCCCGGGTGGTGCTGGAGAAGCCCATCGGCCACGACCTGGAGTCGTCGCGCCGGGTCAACGACGCCGTGGCGCGCTTCTTCCCGGAGAGCCGCGTCTATCGCATCGACCACTACCTGGGCAAGGAGACGGTGCAGAACCTGATCGCCCTGCGTTTCGCCAACAGCCTGTTCGAAACCCAGTGGAACCAGAACTCTATCTCCCACGTGGAGATCACCGTGGCCGAGAAGGTCGGTATCGAGGGGCGCTGGGGCTACTTCGACAAGGCTGGCCAGCTGCGCGACATGATCCAGAACCACCTGTTGCAGCTGCTCTGCCTGATCGCCATGGACCCGCCCAGCGACCTGTCGGCCGACAGCATCCGCGACGAGAAGGTCAAGGTGCTCAAGGCCCTGGCGCCGATCACCGGCGAGGCCCTGAGCACCTGCGTGGTGCGGGGCCAGTACATCGCCGGCTACAGCGATGGCAAGCCGGTGCCAGGCTACCTGGAAGAGGACAACGCCAACGCCGCCAGCGATACCGAGACCTTCGTCGCCCTGCGTGCCGATATCCGCAACTGGCGCTGGTCGGGCGTGCCGTTCTACCTGCGCACCGGCAAGCGCATGCCGCAGAAACTGTCGCAGATCGTCATCCATTTCAAGGAAACGCCGCACTACATCTTCGCCCCGGAACAGCGTTTGCAGATCGGTAACAAACTGATCATCCGCCTGCAACCGGACGAAGGCATTTCCTTGCGGGTGATGACCAAGGAACAGGGCCTGGACAAAGGCATGCAACTGCGCAGCGGGCCGCTGCAGCTGAATTTCTCCGATACCTGGCGCAGCGCGCGGATTCCCGATGCCTACGAGCGCTTGCTGCTGGAAGTGATGCGCGGCAACCAGAACCTGTTCGTGCGCAAGGACGAGATCGAATATGCCTGGAAATGGTGCGACCAGCTGATCGCCGGCTGGAAGAACGCCGGCGACGCCCCCAAGCCCTATGCGGCTGGATCCTGGGGGCCGATGAGCTCGATCGCTCTGATTACACGCGATGGGAGGGCGTGGTATGGCGATATCTGAACTGCAATTGCCTGCGCAGGTGAAGGCGCACTCACTGGCGGACTCCGCCACGCTGGCCGAGACCCTGGCCGGTGATGTGGCCGAGCGCCTGCGCCAGGCCATCGCTGCCAAGGGCCAGGCCTGCCTGGTGCTGTCTGGCGGGCGCAGCCCGGTGCCGTTTCTCGAGCGCCTGGCCGGCGAGCCGCTGGATTGGGCCAAGGTCACCGTGAGCCTGGCCGACGAGCGCTGGGTGCCGGTGGCGCATGCCGACAGCAACGCCGGGCTGCTGGCGCGTCACTTGTTCACGGGCGAGGCGGCCAAGGCACGCTTCGTCGGTTTGTACCACTGCGCTGACAACCTCGAGGCCGCCGCTGCCCTGGCCGACCAGGCCCTGGCCGAGCTGCCGCCGATCGATGTGCTGGTGCTGGGCATGGGCGACGACGGCCACACGGCGTCGCTGTTCCCGGCCAGCCCCAACCTGGCCGAAGGCCTGGACCCTGCCGGCACGCGCCGCTGCCTGCCGATGCTGGCGCCGAGCGTGCCGCGCCAGCGCCTGAGCATGAGCCGCGCACTGCTGGCCAGCGCCGGCTTCATCGCCCTGTCCGTGCAAGGCCCGGGCAAACTCGCTACCCTGCGCGCCGCCCTGGCGGGCGCCGACCCAACCGAAATGCCGATTCGCGCCTTTCTTCACGACCCCCTGGACATCTACTGGTGCCCATGAGCCAAGGATCCACTCTCATGACCACGCTTGAACGCCCACAGCCTCTGCTCTCGATGGCCGAGAAAGCCGCCCGGATCGACGCGATCTGTGGCCAGGCGCGCATCCTGCCGGTGATCACCATCGCCCGTGAGGAAGACATCCTGCCCCTGGCCGACGCCCTGGCCGCCGGTGGCATCCGCACCCTGGAGGTGACGTTGCGTTCCGAGCACGGCCTTAAGGCCATCCGCGTGCTGCGCGAGCAGCGGCCGGAGCTGTGCATCGGTGCCGGTACCGTGCTGGACCGCGGCATGTTCGCCGCCGTCGAGGCCGCTGGCGCGCAGTTCGTGGTGACTCCCGGGGTCACCCAGGACATCCTCGAAGCAGGCGTGGACAGCGACATCCCGCTGCTGCCGGGCATCAGCACGCCGTCGGAAATCATGATGGGCTACGCCCTCGGCTACCGGCGCTTCAAGTTGTTCCCCGCCGAGATCAGTGGTGGGGTGGCGGCGATCAAAGCCTACGCCGGCCCGTTCGGCGACATTCGTTTCTGCCCGACTGGCGGCGTCAACCCGGCCAATGTGCGCAACTACATGGCCCTGCCCAACGTCATGTGCGTGGGGGGGACCTGGATGCTCGACAGCAGCTGGATCAAGAACGGCGACTGGGCGCGGATCGAGGCCTGCAGTGCCGAGGCCATGGCCCTGCTGGACTGAAATCGTATTTGTTGTGTGCTGCACGGCTTATGGGGCGCTTGGTCGGCGCCCCTTTTTTTGCCTGGCAGAAGGCATCGTGGGGTAGGCCCGGTGCCAGCGCCATTGGGGCCGCTCGGCGTCCCTTGCGCACCGCTACAACGCATGCCGCGCCTTGCCCCGATACACCCGCAGCACATCCGCCATCACCGCCAGGGCGATCTCCGCTGGCGACTTGCTGCCAAGGTCCAGCCCGATGGGCATGTGCAGGCGTTCGATCTGTGCGTCGGTCAGCCCGCCAATGCGCCGCAGGCGTTCGGCGCGGCGGGCCGAGGTGGTGGTCGAGCCCATGGCGCCGATGTAGAAGGCCGGGGTGTTGACCGCCTCCATCAACGCCAGGTCGTCGATCTTCGGGTCGTGGGTCAGCGCCACCACGGCCGTCGCGGCATGGCAGCCGTGCGCTGCGATGTACATCGAAGGCAGGATGCGGTGCATCTGCACGCCGTCGAGCTGCACGTGCGCCATTTCTTCCCGGGGATCGCATGCGATCACCTCGCAGCCGAGCGTACGGGCGATGTCGGCGCAGGCTTCGGCCACCGGCGACAGGCCGGCCAGCACCAGGCGCAGGGCCGGGCCGATGTCGATATGCACCGCATCATCGAGCAGGCGTACGCGGGCATTGCCCTGGCCGCCGTGGGTGTCGATGCGCAAGGCGCCATCTGCCAGGCTCACCTGGCGTGATAGCCGACGCTGGCCGAGCAGCGCGCTACGCAGGGCCTCGAGGTGCTCCAGCCAGTCGCTATCCGGCGCTCGGTGCTCCACCAACACCACCAAGACGCCGCCGCAGGGCAGGCGCAGGCGCCGGCTCTGTTCCTGGCCATCGCCGTAGCGTACCACCTGCGCCTGTCGGGCGAATGCGCCCCGTGCGAGGCTCTCCAGGAACTCTTCTTCCACACAGCCGCCGGACAACGACCCGACGTACCCGTCCACGCCCCGGCTGACCAGCATCGCGCCTGGTGAGCGGGGTGCCGAGCCATAGGTGGAGAGCACCGTGCACAGCCACACCGGCTGGCCCGATCGGGCCCATTGCAGCGCCTGGTCTATGACCTGCAAGTCGAGATGCCGCATGTTCCGCTACCTCGTTCCAAAGGGTGTGCATCGCGCCAGAAAAGTCGCGCAGGGGCGCGAGCCCTGTGGCAGTGTTGGTACTATCCGGGCCATCTGGCACTGCCCCACAGGGACCAACATGCAGAATCGCAAAACCGGCGTTCGTGCCCAGCAGGCCGACCGTACCAAGGACAGCATCCTCAAGGCGGCGGTGCGGGTGTTCAGCAAGCACGGCTTCAGCGGCGGGCGCATCGAGCAAATCTCCAAGCTGGCCAAGTCCAACGACCGGATGATCTATTACTACTTCGGTAACAAGGAGAAGCTGTTCATCAGCGTGCTGGAACATATCTACGCCAGCTTCAACAAGGCCGAGGGCAAGCTGCGGCTCGACCTCGCCGACCCCGAGGCCGCGCTGCGCCAGTTGGTGGCGTTCATCTGGGACTACTACCTGCGTCACCCGGAGTTCGTCACCATCCTTGCCACCGAGAACCTGCACCAGGGCCAGCACGCCCGCAAATCCCTGAACCTGCAGGCGCTGTCGGGCGAGGCGGTCGGCGTGTTGCGGCCGATCATCGAAGCCGGGCAGGCCAAGGGCCTGTTTCGCGACGACATCGACATCAAGCACGCCTACCTGATGATCGCCTCGCTCTGCTACTTCTATAACTCCAATTGCTACACCTTGAGCTCGTTCCTCGCCGAGGACCTCACCGACAAGCGCGCCAAGGACGACTGGCTGCACTTCATCAGCGACCTGGCCCTGCGCGGCCTGCGCCGCTGAGGCTCAGTGGCTGCCGGGGTTGGCGCGTACCTGTGCGCTCCTGGCCTGCAACCCTTCCCAGGCCGGTTTGTCGGCGGCGAAGCGTTGGCGCAGGTAGGCTGCCAGGTCTGCCACTTGCCGATCCGACAGGCTGTCCCTGAAGCCCGGCATGTAGCCCAGGTCGCGGGTCGCCGGGGTCGGGATGCCGTGCAGCACCACGCGCAGCAGGTTGTCCGGCAGGTCGCTGTGGACGTTGCTGTTGACCGCCATCGACGGGCTGACGCCGAACAGCTTCGGTCCCAGGCCATCGCTGTGGCAGGCCTGGCAGGCGCCCTTGAACACCCGTTCGCCATTGCTCAGCGACACCTGTGTGTCCGCCTGGGGCGGTGCCTTGGCCGCTACCGCTCGTGGCTCGCCGTCGAGGGAGGCCAGGTAATGGGCGATGGCGCGTACGTCGCTTTCCGGCAGGGTGGCCAGTTCGCTGACCACAGGGCCCATGGGGCCGGCGGCGACGCCGTGCTTGTCAGAGAAACCGGTACGCAGGTAGTCGAACAGCTCGCGTTCGCTCCAGGGTATCGACGACGTGCCCAAGGCATTGAGGGCCGGTGCTTCCCAGCCGTCGACCTTGCCGCCGGCCAGATAGCTGCTGCCGGCCTTTTCGGCGCCCATCAGGTTGCGCGGCGAGTGGCAGGCGGTGCAGTGGCCCAGGCCGTCGACCAGGTAGGCACCACGGTTCCACTGTGCACTGCGCTGCGGGTCGGGCTGGTACTCGCCGCGCTTGAGAAACAGCGCGTTCCAGCCAGCCATCAGCGGGCGTTGGTTGAATGGGAAGCGCATCTGGTTGGCGGGCGCTTCCTGGCGTACCGGGGCCTGGGACATCAGGTAGGCATACAGTGCTTGCATGTCGCCGTCGGTGATGTTGCGAAACGAGGTATAGGGGAAGGCCGGATACAGGTGCCGGCCATCGCGGCTGATGCCTTCGCGCATGGCTCGCTCGAAGGCCGCGAACGACCAGCGGCCGATACCGGTTTCCGGGTCAGGGGTGATGTTGGTGCTGTACAACGTGCCGAAGGGTGTTTCCATCGCCAGCCCGCCGGCATTGACCTTGCCGCCGCTCACCGTGTGGCAGACCGCGCAATCGCCCGCGGCAGCCACCTGGCGCCCCCGTTCGAGCATCGACGCCGACCAGCTGCCGGCTGCAGGCGGCGTCACCGGGGCGATCTCGGCGCGCCAGGGCAGGGCGGTGGCGGCCATGCCCAGGGCGGCGCCGAACAGGCCGGCGAGCGAGCCGAACCACCACTTCGAGCGCTTGGTCTTCACCTCGCCGGGCGCTGGCGTGTCGTTGCCGGGACCATCGCCGCCCAGCGCCGCACGTACCCGTTCGGCGGTGATCGGCAGCTCACGGAAGCGGATGCCGGTGGCATCGAAGATGGCATTGGCGATAGCCGCGGCGCTTGGCACCGAGGCCGATTCGCCGCTGCCCATGGGGGGCTCGTGCTGGCGCGGCAGCATCATCACGTCGATGTCCGGAACCTCGGGGAAGGTGAGGATCGGGTAGCCACCCCATTCCTTGCTCGCCACTTTCGAGTCTTCGAAACTCAACTGCTCCTTGAGCACCCGGCTGGTGGACTGGATCACATTGCCGTGGATCTGGTGCCGCACCCCTTCCGGGTTGACCATCATGCCGGCGTCATGGCCGATCACCACGCGGGTCACCGCCACTTCGCCGGTGCGCCGGTCCACCGCGACATCGGCGACCCAGGCCGCCCAGGCCGCACCGAAACCGGGGAACTTGCTGTGGATGTAGCGCGCATAGGCAAAGCCCCGACCGCGCAGCACGTCACCCTCGGCCGGGGTCTGCATGGGGGCGTCGTGGGGTTGCCAGCCGGCGCGCTCGGCAGTGGCCTTGACCAGGTCGATGGCCCGTGGGTCGGACAGGTGCTTGAGGCGGTACTCGACCGGGTCGACGCCCGCGGCGAAGGCCAGCTCGTCGATGTACGACTCATGGGCGAAGCTGTTGGGCAAGGCCGATACGCCGCGCATCCACGAGGCACGCACCAGCGGGGTCATGTCGTTGATGGTGACGCGCATGTGTTCGTAGTCGTAGGGCGGGATCGAGGTACGGTCGCCCATCTCGAACAGCGCCGGCACCGGCTCCACGGCTCCTGTCAGCAGCAGGGCGAGGGTGGGGGCGCCATTGGACGGGTAGCTGGTCTGGAAGTCGTAGGCGGCCACGCTGCCGTCGGCGTTGAGCCCGCCATCGATCTCCATCAGTTGCGCCGTGCCCTTGGGTTCCCACACATGCTCCTGCTCGCGGGTCAGTTGCACCCGCACCGGCCGGCCCACTGCGCGTGACAACAGCAGCGCATCGGCGCAGACATCGTCGGCGCAGTTGCGCCCGTAGCATCCGGCCGCTTCCATGCGGATGATCTCGATGCGTTCTTCCGGGCATTCCACCAGCCATGCCAGGTCGGCGCGCAGCAGGTGCGGGTTCTGGGTACCGGACCAGACGCGGATCTGCCCTTCGGTGTAGTCGGCCAGCGCGCAGGACGGGCCGATCGAGCCGTGCAACTGGTACGGCCACAGGTAGCTCCGGCTCAGGCGCTGGCTGGCGTTGGCGATGCCGGCGTCGACATCGCCCTTGTCCAGCACGGTGCGCTGGACCCTAGGGTTGTCGCGGATCGCCTGGGCCACGTCGGACAGGTCGGGAAGCTTGCCGGTCCAGGGTTTCCAGCTGACCTTCAGTTCGTGCGCGGCACGCATTGCCTGTTCTTCGCGCTGGGCGACCACGCCGACGAAATCGCGGATCACCACCACCGCGACCACGCCGGGGATATGGGCGATCGACGATTCGTCCACTGCCAGCAGGCTGTTGCCGACGAATTCGCCGCTGTCGTAGCCGGCGTAGGGCGGGCGTACCACGCGGCCATGAAGCATGTCGGGCAGGCGCATGTCGTGGACGTAGGTCAGCTCGCCGGTGGCCTTGCCGGGGATGTCCACGCGCGCGGCACTACGGCCGACCAGGCGGTAGTCCTCGATGCGCTTGAGCGGCGCGTCGCCGCTGATGCGCAGTCGATGGTGTTCGCCGCGCACCAGCTCGGCGAACGTCAGTGCACGGCCGTCGCCAGCGATCACCACGCCGTCGTCGATGCGCAGTTGCTCAACATCGGCAGCCAGCTGCTGCGCTGCTCGTCGCAGGAGGAAGCGCCGTGCCTCCGCCGCCGCGTTGCGCAGCGGCACGGCGGAAATCTGGAGGGTGGCGCTGGCGATGGTGGCGCCCTGGTTCGGTGCCCGCTCGGTATCGCCGAGCACCATGTGCACCTGGTCCATGCGCAGGTCCAGTTCCTCGGCGACGATCTGCGCCAGCGAGGTGCGGATGCCGGTGCCCAGGTCCACGTGGCCGTTGAAGGCGTAGACCGTTCCATCGTCACTGACGGCTAGGAACAGCGCCAACTCCTTGTCCTTGACCTCCGGCGTCGCGCCCTTGGCCACCGGGCCCGAGGGTGGGACGATCTCGTCGACGATGAGCAGTACGCCGGTCTTGGCCAGCAACTGGTCGCGGGTGGGAACCTGCTGTGAGTGATTCATGCTTGTCTCCGGGCTCAGGCCTGGCGGCCGGCTGCGCGACGCACGGCGCGCAGGATTTCGACGTGGGTGCCGCAGCGGCAGAGGTTGCCGGACAGTTCGTTGCGGATCTGTTCGTCGTTGGGGTTGGGGATGCGGTCGAGCAGGGCCTTGGCGGTCATGATCATGCCGTTCATGCAGTAGCCGCATTGCGCTGCCTGCTCGTCGATGAACGCCTGCTGCACCGGGTGCGGCGCGGCCTTGCTGCCGAGCCCTTCGAGGGTGGTGATATCGCGGCCTTCGGCACCGGACAGCGGGATCACGCAGGCGCGTGCCGCGACGCCGTCGATGATCACCGTGCAGGCGCCGCATTCGCCCAGGCCGCAGCCGTATTTCGGGCCGTTCAGGCACAGGTCGTTGCGCAGGACCAGGAGCAGTGGCGTGTCGGGCGTCGCGCTGACCTCGACTGCCTGGCCGTTGACTCGCAGGGAGATGTCTTTTTGCATGGTTCGCTCATCTCTGGAGGTTGCTTGCCGTTCATGGGCGAGTACCGGGGCGCTACCAAAGGACTCAACGGGTGCGTTTTTTCGGTAAGTACTCACTACATGAAATGAGTAGGCAAGAAGCAGGCCAGGGATGATTGCGGCTATGTCAGTCAGTCAAGTCGTGCGTTGCCATCATGGGGCGCAAAGCGGCCCCCAATGGCATGAACGCTTGTGAAGAAAACTGCCCCAGGACGGATCAGCCAGCCGACTCGTCGCTGTCGATCATCTTGCGTAGCAGGAACAGGATCGCCACCTGCTCCGCCGCGTTCAGGCTGCCCATGCTCAGTTCGCTGATCCGGCGGGCGCAGGGAATCATGGCGTCGAGCAGGGTGTTGCCCGCCTCGGTGAGTTCGACGATGACCTTGCGCCGGTCGCCTGGGTCTGGCGACAGCTGGATCAGGCCACGGCTCTTGAGGCGCTCGACGATGCCACGAATGGTCGCCTGGTCCACCGCGGTGGCCTTGATCAGCTCGGCCTGGGAGCTGGGGCCGTTGTCGCGCAGGGCGCACAGGGTGACGAACTGGATCGAGGTGAGCTGCGGGTCGCAGGCCTGCTGCTGGAAGATCGCCGTGTGCCGCTGATAGGCCTTGCGCAGCAGGTGGCCGATCTGTTCGGTGACATCGTAGGGCGTGGCGTCGATCTGTGGGGCGGCGGGAGCTGGGCTGGGTTTTCTGGGCATGTGATGGCTTGGCTTGTGTGGAGGGGGCTGGCCGGCCCCCGGTAGCGGAGCGTCCGGCCAGTATAACCAAGCCGCGGGTCAGGGCTAGCGGGCTTTGGAGGCCTCGGGGGCGACCACGTCGCCGGCCAGCACCACGGCCTGGTCGTCGAGGTAGATGTCGCAGTTGCGCAGCGGGATATCCATGTGGCACGGCGTCTTGCGCTTGCCGCCGACCTCGGTGTTGGGGCCGGTGGAGAACAGGAAGTTGCCATAGAAGGCGCGGGCGTCCATGCACATGCCGTCGTTGCGGTCGTGCAGGCCCATGGCGGTCCACTGGGCGCGGGGTTGCAGGCCCCAGCCGATATGGGAGATGCCGTACACCTCGGGGTCGTCGAAGTATTTCATGTAGTCGCGCAGGTACTCGGCCTCGAAGCCACCGTGGATGCCGGTGATGAAACCCTTCTCGATCTCCAGGGTGATGCGTTCGCGGCAGTAGGTCTTGAACGGCAGCAGGATGTCGCCCACGTCCAGCACCAGGGTGCCCTCCGCGCTGTCCTCGTTCGGCCAGGTGAACAGGAAGCCGCTGGGCCAGTGGTCCCAGCGCCCGGGTTCGTCGGCGTAGCCGTATTCGGTGACGGCCGGGTACTGGCCCAGCGGGGCATGGAAATCGCTGCCGGCCTTGGAGCGCACGTGCAGGGTGCGCGCCTGCTTGAGCATGGCCTCGGCGGCCTGCACGCGACGCTTGTCCTCTTCGTTCGGCAGCATCCGCGCCAGCACTTCCGGCGGCTCCACGGCCAGCAGGATGCGCGTGCCGGTCTTGAGGATCTGCTCCTGCTCGGGGGAGTGCAGCAGCATCATGGTGTCGACGATCAGGTCGGCGGCTTCCAGGGCGCGCTGGGCGGCGAGGTTGCCGGTGAGCGCCGTGTCGCCGCAGTAGGCGGTCATGTCGTTGCCCATGGCCCTGGGGTGGTTGAACGACGGCAGCTCCACCGCATAGACCTTGGCCTTCAGGCGCTGCGCCGCTTCCATCGCCGCGTTCACCGTGCGTGGGTCGGAATAGTGGCTCTTGAGCACGGCCACGCTCTGGGTTTCGTCCACGCGGGACAGCTTGAGCACGTGCTCGAACATCTGGGTCAGTTCTGCGTTGCTAACCGGCATCGGGTTTCTCCTGGTCAGGCGTGAAGGGGGAGGCCGTTGCACCATGGTGGTGCCGCGTGCTTCGTTGTAGTGCTTATAAATAGCGTGTACACCCTATTTGCAATAGAAAAGCGCATCCCCGAACAAAGCGCAAGCACTGTATTGGCTCGTTACGAAAGCACACATTTATCAATGTATACGGTAACAGTAGGCCGTTCGTCGACTTCAATCGGTTGTTTGAAAATATCCTGGTGCAGCATCTTCACTTTGAAAAAATACAGCGTATACACTGTAAATCGCCAGGCGGGACCTCCCGCTTGCGATCCATCAGAACAAGAGGAGACATGCCCATGCGGGGTAGACAGAAAATCGCGATCGTCGGTGCAGGGCTGGGTGGTGCGGCCGCCGCGACGTTGTTGCAGCAGGCAGGCTTCGACGTCGAGGTCTATGAGCAGGCACCGGAGTTCACCCGGCTGGGCGCCGGTATCCACATCGGCCCGAACGTGATGAAGATCTTCCGCCGCATGGGGCTGGAGCAGAAGCTGGAGCTGATGAGCTCCCACCCGGACTTCTGGTTCAGCCGCGACGGCCTGAGCGGCGACTACCTGTCGCGCATTCCCCTTGGCGAGTTCGCCCGTCGCGAGTACGGCGCCTCGTACATCACCATTCACCGTGGCGACCTGCATGCCTTGCAAATCGCCGCCATCAAGCCGGGCACCGTGCACTTCGGCAAGCGCCTGGAAAGCATCGTCGATGATGGCGACCAGGTGCGCCTGGCCTTCGCCGACGGCACCAGCACCGTGGCTGACATCGTCATCGGTGCCGACGGCATCCACTCGAAGATCCGCGAAGCGCTGCTGGGCGCCGAAGCACCGATCTACAGCGGTTGGGTCGCCCACCGGGCGCTGATCCGCGGCGAGCGACTGGCGCGCTATTCGGACGTGTTCGAAGACTGCGTGAAGTGGTGGACCGAGGACCGTCACATGATGGTCTACTACACCACCGGCAAGCGGGACGAGTACTACTTCGTCACCGGCGTGCCGCACGAAGCCTGGGACTTCCAGGGCCCGTTCGTCGACAGCAGCCAGGAAGAGATGCTGGCGGCCTTCGAGGGTTACCACCCGACGGTGCAGAACCTGATCCGCTCCACCGAGTCGATCACCAAGTGGCCGCTGCGCAACCGCAACCCGCTGCCGCTGTGGAGCCGTGGCCGCCTGGTGCTGCTGGGCGACGCCTGTCACCCGATGAAGCCGCACATGGCCCAGGGCGCCTGCATGGCCATCGAGGATGCCGCCATGCTGACCCGCTGCCTGGAGGAAACCGGGCTGTCCGACCACCACACCGCCTTCGCCCTGTACGAGGCCAACCGCAAGGAGCGCGCCTCGCGCGTGCAGGCCGTGTCCAACGCCAACACCTTCCTGCGTACCCAGGAAGATCCGGCGTGGGTCTATGGCTATGACCTCTACGGCCAGCAGCTCAAGAGCGGGGAAGCGGCATGAGCACCTTCGTCGAGGGTGGCAACGTCAGTGCCAACGGCATCCGCCAGCACTACCTGCGCTACGGTGGCAAGGGCCCGGCGCTGATCCTGGTGCCGGGGATCACCAGCCCGGCGATCACCTGGGGCTTCGTGGCCGAGCGCCTGGGCCAGCACTTCGACACCTACGTGCTCGACGTGCGCGGCCGTGGCCTGTCCTCCAGCGGTCCGGGCCTGGACTATGGCACCGATGCCTGCGCCGCGGACATCCCGGCGTTCGCCGAGGCCCTGGGCCTTGAGCGCTATGACCTGCTCGGCCACTCGATGGGGGCGCGTTTCGCCATCCGTGCCGCCGCCGCAGGCGCACCGGGCCTGCAGTGCCTGGTGCTGGTGGACCCGCCGGTCTCCGGGCCGGGGCGCCGCGCGTATCCGAGCAAGCTGCCGTGGTACGTGGACTCGATCCGCCAGGCCAGCATCGGCATGACCGGCGACGACATGCGCGCGTTCTGCCCAACCTGGAGCGACGAGCAACTGCAACTGCGCGCCGAGTGGCTGCACACCTGCCATGAGCCGGCGATCGTGCGCGCCTTCGAGGACTTCCACGAGGTGGATATCCACCAGTACCTGCCCGCCGTGAGCCAGCCGGCACTGTTGATGGTGGCCGGGCGCGGCGGCGTGATCCAGCCCCAGGACATCGCCGAGATCCGCGAGCTCAAGCCGGATATCCAGGTGGTTCACGTCGACAACGCCGGGCACATGATTCCCTGGGATGACCTTGAAGGTTTCTTCGCCGCGTTCGGCGATTTCCTCGGCCAACCTCTCGTCTGAAGGAGCACGCAACATGACCAAGCTGTATCGCATCGGCCAGATCGTGCCGAGCTCGAACACCACCATGGAAACCGAGATCCCGGCGATGCTCATGGCGCGCCAGGCCATCCGCCCCGAGCGTTTCACCTTCCACTCCAGCCGCATGCGCATGAAACAGGTGAAGAAGGAAGAGCTGGCGGCGATGGACGCCGAGTCCGACCGTTGCGCGGTCGAGCTGTCCGACGCCAAGGTCGACGTGCTGGGCTACGCCTGCCTGGTGGCGATCATGGCCATGGGGCTGGGCTACCATCGCCAGTCGGAAAAGCGCCTGCAAAAGGCCACCGCCGACAATGAGGCGCAGGCCCCGGTGATCACCAGCGCCGGTGCCCTGGTCGAAGCCTTGCACGTGATGAAGGCCAAGCGCATCGCCATCGTCGCGCCCTACATGAAGCCGCTCACCGAACTGGTGGTGAACTACATCCGTGAAGAAGGCTTCGAGGTGCAGGACTGGCGCGCGCTGGAAATCCCCGACAACCTCGCCGTGGCCCGCCACGACCCGGCCAACCTGCCCGGTATCGTCGCCGACATGGACCTGGAAGGCGTCGATGTGGTGGTGCTGTCGGCCTGCGTGCAGATGCAGTCGCTGTCGGCGGTGGCCAAGGTCGAGGCGCAGACCGGCAAGCCGGTGGTCACTGCGGCCATCGCCACCACCTACGCCATGCTCAAGGCCCTGGACCTGGAGCCAGTGGTGCCGGGTGCCGGTGCCTTGCTGTCGGGCGCCTACTGAGTCGGGAGGCGGAAATGAGCGACGTGCAGAGTGCAAGCGACAACTACCAGGGCGTGTGGGGCCAGCGCATCGGCTTCGGCCGCAAGCCTGCCTTGCTGCTGATCGACTTCATGCAGGGCTACACCACACCAGGTGCGCCGCTCTACGCCCCGGGCGTGGTGTCGGCGGTGGAGCAGGCCGCTGGCCTGCTGGAACTGGCCCGTGGCTGCGGTACCCTGGTGGTGCATACCAACATCCGCTACCAGCCTGGGCATTTCGCCGATGGGGGTATCTGGGTGCGCAAGGCGCCGGTGATGAAGGACATGGTCGAGGGCAACCCGCTGGCGGCGTTCTGCGCCCCGGTGGCGCCACGGCCAGGGGAGCCGGTGATCAGCAAGCAGTACGCCAGTGCCTTCTTCGGTACCAGCCTGGCCTCGCTGCTGCATGCACAAGGGGTCGACACCGTGGTGCTGGCCGGCTGCTCCACCAGCGGCTGCATCCGTGCCAGCGCGGTGGACGCCGTGCAGCATGGGTTCCGTACCATCGTGGTTCGTGAATGCGTGGGCGATCGCCATCCCGCTCCCCACGAGGCCAACCTGTTCGACATCGACAGCAAGTACGGCGATGTCGTCAGTCGGCAGGAAGCCATGGAACAACTGGCGCGCCTGGCCGGCTGACTCGACCGGCGCACCCATAACAATCGAGGAACGGCGCGGGAAGCCCGTTCCCTGGCCGCCTGCTGTCTGGGCGACCTCCCCGCAGGAGCGCTCGGGGATCTTGTGACGCTGCCCTGGAAAGTCGCTTGTAGTTCGCGGCGCTCCCGGAGCGTCGAAAACTGCTGGCCTATACAACAACCACAAGTCGCCGCCAGGAGACAGAAAATGCCCATTGCGAATGCAACCACGGTCCATAGCGAAGCCGACCATGGCACACAAGCGCTTTATCGAAAGATCACATGGAGGCTCATCCCCTTCCTGTGCTTCTGCTATCTCGCCGCTTATCTCGACCGCATCAACGTCGGCTTCGCCAAGCTGCAGATGCTCGAAGACCTGCAGTTCAGCACCGCGGCCTATGGCCTGGGCGCCGGGCTGTTCTTCGTTGGCTACATCATCTTCGAAGTGCCCAGCAACCTGATCCTCGAGCGTGTCGGTGCGAAGATCTGGATCGCCCGTATCATGATCACCTGGGGCCTGCTCTCGGCCTGCACCATGTTCGTCACCAGCACCACCCAGTTCTATATCCTGCGTTTCCTGCTGGGGGCCGCCGAGGCGGGCTTCCTGCCGGGCGTGCTGTACTACCTGACCATGTGGTACCCGACCTACCGGCGTGGGCGCATCATCGCCCTGTTCATGATCGGGCTGCCGCTGTCGAGCGTGATCGGCGGGCCGATCTCCGGCTGGATCATGGGCCATTTCGACCAGGTGCACGGTTTGCACGGCTGGCAATGGCTGTTCTTGCTGGAGGCGATCCCGAGTGTGCTGCTCGGCATCCTGACCTTCTGGGCGCTGCCCAACAACTTCCAGCAGGCCAAGTGGTTGTCGGAGGACGACAAGGCGCAACTGGCCAGCGATCTCGCCGCCGATGACGCGGAAGGGAAGGGCAGCAAGCACAGTTTCCGCGATGGCTTTTTCAACCTGAAGGTGTGGATGCTCGGTGGCATCGACTTTTCCATCCTGCTCAGCGCCTATGCCATGGGCTTCTGGATGCCGACCTTCATCCGCGACGCGGGCGTCAGCGACACCTTCCACATCGGCCTGCTGACCGCCATCCCCAGCCTTGCCGCCTTGCTCGGCATGCTGATGATCGGTGCGAGCTCCGACCGTCATCGCGAACGCCGCTGGCACATCATCGTGCCCTTCGTCATCGGTGCGTTCGCCATGGCCGGCAGTACCCTGTTCAGCTACAACCTGGTGGTGACCGTGGTGCTGTTCTCCATCGCCTCGGCTGCGATCATCGGCGCGGTACCGGTGTTCTTCAGCCTGCCGGCGACGTTCCTCAAGGGTACCGCCGCGGCCACCGGCTTCGCCCTGGCCTGCTCGCTGGCCAACATCGCGGGCCTGGTGAGCAACTCGCTGATGGGCCTGGTGACCGACCTTACCGGCACCTCCCATGCCGCGCTGTGGGTGTTCGCAGGCTGCCTGATCCTCAGCTGCTTCCTGGTGATCGCCTTGCCGGCCAAGCTGGTCAACCGCTAGGCGGCCGACCGGCTTTCGTAACGGCAGTGCAGGCGGGCCCTGGGTCCGCTTGCCGATCCCCCTTGTCGCACTCCGCCCGTGGTTGGCCCCAGGCCACCGCGACGGATCGCCATTGCCCGAAATCCAGGAGTCGTTCCATGCATGCCCGAATGTCACAGCGTCTCAACCCGGCCGTTCGCCTGACTGGCGGTTGCCTGGCCGCCGCCCTGTGCGGTGAGTCGGTCGCCGAGCAAGCCGGTTTCATCGAAGGTGCCCAGGCCACCCTGCAAGCCCGCAACTATTACTTCAGCCGCGATTATTCCGATATCCAGGGGGCGAACAGGCAATCGAAGACCGAGGAATGGGCACAGGGCTTCATCCTCAATGCCAGCTCCGGCTATACCCAGGGTACGGTCGGCGTCGGTGTCGATGTCATCGGCCTGCTCGGCATCAAGCTCGACAGCAGCCCTGACCGGGCCAGGTCGGGATTGTTGCCCACGCACGCCGACGGTGAGTCGGCGGACGAGTACGGCCGCCTGGGTGCGGCGATCAAGTTCAAGGCCTCCAAGACCGAACTGAAGATCGGCGAGCTAATGCCGAACCTGCCGGTGCTGGTGTTCAGCGACTTGCGCCTGTTGCCACCGACCTACCAGGGCGCGATGCTCGAATCCCGCGAGTTCCCGGGGCTGACCCTGAGCGCGGGCCAGTTCCGCTCCACCCGCCTGCGCGACTCGTCCAACGACCAGAAGATGTATGCCCTGGTCAACGACCCGATCAACCCGCAGCGCCTGGCCCGTTTCACCAGCGACCGCTTCAACTACGTCGGCGCCGACTATGCCTTCAACGACAACCGCACCAGTGTCGGGGTGTGGCAGGCGCAACTCGAGGACATCTACCAGCAGCGTTTCTACAGCTTCAAGCATGCCGAGCCGGTGGGGGATTGGGTGCTGGGGGTCAACGCAGGTTACTTCGATGCCCGCGAGGACGGCCGGCAGATCGCCGGCGAGTACGACAACCATGCGTTGTTCGGTTTGTTCTCCGCCAAGCACGGCGGGCATACCTTCTACCTGGGCTACCAGCAGATCGGTGGCGACGACGGCTTCATCCAGGTCGGCGCCAACACCAACCCGCTGGGCAACACGCTGCCCACCTACGAGTTCGCCGCCCCGGGCGAGCGTTCGTGGCAGGTCCGGCATGACTACAACTTCGTGGTGCTGGGGATTCCTGGGCTGACGTCGACCTTGCGCTATGTGAAGGGCAAGGACGTGGAGACGGGGTTGGGCTTCGAGGGGCGTGACTGGGAGCGCGACCTGGACCTGGCCTATGTGGTGCAGAGTGGGCCGTTGGAGGGCGTTGGCGTACGTATCCGCAACGTGGTGGCGCGATCGAACTACCGCACGGATATCGATGAGAACCGGTTGATCCTGAGCTATACGATCAAGTTGTTCTGAGGGAGATGACCCAGCCCTGCGGGCAGCGCTGCCGCACGCAGAACATTCGGTTGACGGAATGTCCACAGGGTTTGCCCAAATCAACGAATTACGTTTCGCTCTAACTGTCGAGCACAAGAAAGCCCCTGTCTTTCGACAGGGGCTTTGCATGTTGCGGTGTGACTTATGCCGCCTTCGCTGCTTGCTGGCTCAGCGAGCGGTTCAGCGCGCTGAACAGGGCCTTGAAGCTGGCGGTGGTGATGTTTTCGTCGATGCCCACGCCATGCACCGGACGGCCACCGGCCACGCGCAGCTCGATGTAGGCCGCGGCCTTGGCATTGGTACCGGCACCGATGGCGTGCTCGTTGTAGTCCATGATCTCCACACCGATCGGCAAGCCGGCGACCAGGGCTTCCAGGGCGCCGTTGCCCTTGCCGCGCCAGTGCAGGGTGGTCTCGCCTTCACCGGCGACTTCCACTTCCACCGCGCTGTGGCCGTTTTCTTCCTGCAGGCGATGGCTGACCAGCGCGTACGGGGTGTTGGCCTGGAGGTATTCCTTGTGCAGCAGGCTGTAGATCTGCTGGGCGGTCATTTCCAGGCCCAGGCGGTCGGTTTCGCCTTGTACCACCTGGCTGAACTCGATCTGCATGCGGCGCGGCAGGCTGATGCCGTACTCCTGCTCGAGCAGGTAGGTGATGCCCCCCTTGCCGGACTGGCTGTTGACGCGGATCACCGCCTCGTAGCTGCGGCCGATGTCGGCCGGGTCAATCGGCAGGTAAGGCACTTCCCACAGTTCGCCGTCCTTCTGCTGGGCGAAGCCTTTGCGGATGGCGTCCTGGTGCGAGCCGGAGAAGGCGGTGTGGACCAGGTCGCCGACGTACGGGTGACGCGGGTGCACCGGCAGCTGGTTGCACTCCTCGACCACCTTGCGCACGCCGTCGATGTCGGAGAAGTCCAGTTGCGGGTCGATGCCCTGGGTGTAGAGGTTCAGGGCCAGGGTGACCAGGTCGACGTTGCCGGTGCGCTCGCCGTTGCCGAACAGGCAGCCTTCGGCGCGGTCGGCGCCGGCCATCAGGCCCAGCTCGGTGGCGGCGATGCCGGTGCCACGGTCATTGTGGGTGTGCAGGCTGATGATCACGCTGTCGCGACGGCTGATGTTGCGGCAGAACCACTCGATCTGGTCGGCGTAGACGTTCGGCGTCGCCACTTCGACGGTGGCCGGCAGGTTGAGGATGATCTTGTGCTCGGGGGTCGGGTTCCACACCTCGATCACCGCGTCGCAGACTTCCTTGGCGAACTCCAGTTCGGTGGCGCTGAAGGTCTCCGGCGAGTACTGGAACGTCCACTGGGTTTCCGGCTGCTGGGCGGCGTACTTGACGAACAGTTTGGCCGCGTTCACCGCGATGTCCTTCACGCCTTGCTTGTCCTGGTTGAAGACGATGCGGCGGAACGACGGCGAGGTGGCGTTGTACAGGTGGACGATGGCCTTCTTGGCCCCGCGCAGGGACTCGAAGGTCCGGGCGATCAGGTCTTCACGGGCCTGGGTCAACACCTGGATGGTGGTGTCGTCCGGGATGTGGCCGTCCTCGATCAGCGTGCGCACGAAGTCGAAGTCGGTTTGCGAGGCGGACGGGAAGGACGCTTCGATTTCCTTGACGCCTACCTGCACCAGGGTCTTCCAGAAACGCAGCTTCTTCTCCGAGTCCATTGGCTCGATCAGCGACTGGTTGCCATCACGCAGGTCGGAGCTGCACCAGATCGGCGCCTGGGTGATGGTCTTCGACGGCCAGGTGCGGTCGGGCAGGTCGATGGTCGGGAACGCGCGGTATTTCTTCGAAGGGTCTTTGAGCATGGTCATGGAAGCAATCCTTTAGTGTGCGGCCGTGATCGGGCCTGCCGGACGTAACGAGATGAAAAGGCGAGGCGACGCGATTCACCCTGGTAGTCGTGCACTGACCAGGCAGAGGCTGCGGTGTTGGCGGAGCAGAATGAGGGTCGTGGACGTTTTCATGTCTTCAACCCTAACCAGTGGGGTGAAGGATGGCAAGCCTTCGAGAAAAATTGATAGAAATGCTCAAAAAAAGTAGGTTTTCGAGATTTTATCGCTTGCTGGGTGCAAAAAGACCGCGTTGGTTGCGCGGTCTTTTCAAGGGGCGCAAGCGGCCCAATGTCGCCGATCTCAGGGCTGGAACGCCCCGATGAAGATCGCCGGGTCCACCCGTGCATCGTTCAGGCTGATATTCCAGTGCATGTGCGGCCCGGTCGCCCGGCCGGTGGCGCCCACACGGCCGACCACTTCGCCGCGGCGCAGCACCTGGCCGGGTTTCACGTCGATCCTGGACATATGGCAGAACATGCTGATGAAGCCCTGGCCATGGTCGACGAACACCGTGCGGCCATTGAAGAAATAGTCGCCCACCAGGATCACCTTGCCGTTGGCCGGGGTCTTGATCGGCGTGCCGGCGGGCACGGCGAAGTCCAGCCCGGCGTGCGGGTTGCGTTCCTCGCCATTGAAGAAACGGCGTACGCCGAAGCGGCTCGACAGCGGGCCGTTGACCGGCTTGTCGAGGATCAGGTTGCTCGGCAGGTTGGGGCTGAAGCTGCGGTAGGCCTTGAGCTGTTCGGCCAGTTCGCGGTCGATGCGCTTGAGGTCCTCGGGGTTGGGGTTGACCTGGCGCTTGTTCTTCAAGGTGATGCGCTGCTCGGGGTACTTCTTGCCGACGACGGTGAAGGGCAGGGTGCGACCGCCCTGGGTGAGCACGGCGGTGCCGGGCTGCTGGGTCAGGGGGATGCCGACGATGGCCAGCCAGGTGCCCTGCTCCTTGACCACCAGCACCGGCTTGCCGTCGAAGCGTGCGCTCGGGGCGCTGGCTGCCGGGCCAAGGTCGACCACCGCGACGCCGCCAGGTACCGGCTTGTTCAACTGGCGGGTGATGTAGCTGGCCTGGGCACTGGTGCCGAGCAGCAGGAGGGTCAGGGCGAGCAGGGGCGCGAGCAGGCGGGGCATGTGTCAGTCCAGTAGCGAAAGGGTGACCGGGGTCTGGTGATTGTCCTCGACCCGCACCTTGAGTTCGCCTTCGTTCAGGCGTGCGGTCAGGCGTTGGCCGTTGTGAGTCTGGGCGGCGCTGCGAATGGCCTGGCCGCGCTCGTCGAGCAGGATGCTGTAGCCGCGCGCCAGGGTCGCCAGTGGGCTGACCACCTGCAGGGTCTGCAACTGGGCCTGGAAGCGCTGGCGACGGTCCTTGAGCACTTCGCGCATGGCTCGCGGCAAGCGCTCGGCAAGGCTGTCCAGGCGCTGGCCGAGCAGCTTCAGCGTGCGCCCCGGGTGCTGGGCGGACAGGCGTGTGTCGAGCCGTGCCAGGCGTTCGTGGCGCTGGTTCATGCCGAGCATGAAGGCGCGGCGCAGGCGCATGTCCAAGTCGTCCAGGCGCTGGGCCTGCTGGCGCAGGCGCTCGCCCGGGTGACGCAGGCGCCGGGCCAGGCTTTCCAGGCGCAGGTGGTCGTGGGCCAGGCGGTTGCGCATGCGCAGCAGCAGGCGCCGTTGCAGGCTCTCGAGACGTTGCTGCAGGCCGCTGCTGTCGGGGGCGAGCAACTCGGCGGCGGCGGATGGGGTCGGGGCCCGGACGTCGGCGACGAAGTCGCTGATCGACACGTCGGTCTCATGCCCCACGGCGCTGACGATGGGCGTCACGCAGGCCGCCACGGCGCGGGCCACGGCTTCCTCGTTGAAGCACCAGAGGTCTTCCAGCGAGCCGCCGCCACGGGCCAGGATCAGTGCGTCGAAACCACGGCTGTCGGCGAGCTGCAAGGCACGGACGATCTGGCCGATGGCCTCGCGGCCCTGCACCGCGGTGGGGATCAGGTTCAATTCGACCTGGGGCGCGCGGCGGCGAAAGACGCTGATGATGTCGCGTATCACTGCGCCAGTAGGCGAGGTGACGATGCCGATGCGCTGCGGGTGGGCCGGCAAGGGGCGCTTGCGTTCGGCGCTGAACAGGCCTTCGGCGCCGAGCTTCTCCTTCAGTGCCTCGAAGGCCAGGCGCAAGGCGCCATCGCCGGCCGGCTCCACGCTGTCGAGGATCAACTGGTAGTCGCCACGCCCCTCGAACAGCGAGACCTTGCCGCGCACCCGCACCGCCAGGCCGTCGCGCAGGGCCTGGCGCACGCGGGCGGCATTCTGCCGGAACAGCGCGCAGCGCACCTGGGCGCCGCTGTCCTTGAGGGTGAAGTAGACATGGCCGGAGGCCGGGCGGGCGAGGTTGGAAATCTCGCCTTCCACCCAGACGCTGCGGAACACGTCCTCGAGCAGCACGCGGGCGCGGCCGTTGAGCTGGCTGACGGTGAGGACCTCGCGGTCCAGGCCGAGTCGTTCGAAAGGGTCTCTGATCATGGCGGGCATCATAAAGGACGCGGCGGGGTTGTGCATCGGTTGCCGGCAGGTCCCCGTGCCGGTCATTTGGGGCCGCTTCGCGCCCTATCGCCGGCAAGCCCACAGTGTCTTGGGCTGTCGCTGTTCCAGATCGCCGGGCTGTGGGTTGGACGGCGGCTGAGCATGAGGCTGTCGCGCGAGGCCTTCGTCCGATGGTCACCTGGCTGGTGCTGGCCAGCGGCGTGGCGTTGATCGGTCGCTATCTGGGCAGGTGAGCAGGCGGTAGAATTGCGCCATTACCGCAGTCCGCAGGCCCGTTTCGTTCATGAACACCCAGAGCATCATCGTCCCCAAACTGTCCACCGTGCCGGTGCATGAAGCCCGCGCCCGGGCGATCCTGCGCTGGCTGGTGCGCGAGAAGATCGTCGAGGAACACCTGAGCACCTGCGGGCGTACCGGCAACCGCATGGGCCATGCCCTGGCCGAGGGCGCGCGCAAGGTGGCGCTGCACCCGCAGAAGCTGCCCTTCGGCGAGCCGATCAACGGCCTGGAGGTGGTGCTCAAGCGCTGCATCTATACCCCTACCGAGGGTTTTCTCGAGGAGGCCGGCTGCCCCGAATGTCGGCGTGAGGTGGGCGAACCGCTGTTCGAGAGCCTGGAGGAGTGGATGCCCGGGGTGAGCGACAACTTCACTTGCCCGCTATGCGGCTTCGAGGACGACATCAACGGCTTCCTCTACCTGCAGCCGTGCGCCTTCTCCAACCTGGGGTTCATCTTCAACAACTGGGGCGAGGCCGGCTTCACCCAGGCCTTCCTCGATACCTTCGCCGACTGGCTGGACCAGCCGGTGGCGGTGGTGCAGGTGAAGCTGGGCGACAAGCGCTGAGCCACGCGCGGCGAGCGGCTTGGTCCCGACGCTCGCAGCTGACAAGAGGCCCTTATTTTGCATTGAGCGCGGCAGCGTGGATGAGTATAATGGCGCGCTTCCATTTTTCCCGCCCGGGAGCCCCCGCGATGCTGCGTATCAGCCAAGAAGCCCTGACCTTCGACGATATCCTCCTTGTACCTGGCTATTCCGAGGTACTGCCCAATGAAGTCAGTCTCAAGACCCGTTTGACCCGTGGCATCGAGCTGAACATTCCCCTGGTCTCCGCCGCCATGGATACCGTGACCGAAGCGCGCCTGGCCATCGCCATGGCCCAGGAAGGCGGCATCGGCATCATCCACAAGAACATGACCATCGAGCAGCAGGCCGCCGAGGTCCGCAAGGTCAAGAAGTTCGAGGCCGGCGTGGTCAAGGACCCGATCACCATCGACGCCGACGCCACCGTGCGCGACCTGTTCGAGCTGACCCGCCTGAACAACATCTCCGGCGTGCCGGTGCTGGAGAACGGCGACTTGGTCGGTATCGTCACCTCCCGTGACGTGCGCTTCGAAAGCCGTCTGGAAGCCAAGGTGCGCGAGGTGATGACCCCGAAAGAGCGCCTGGTCACCGTGCGCGAGGGCGCCGACAAGAACGAAGTCCGCGAGCTGCTGCACAAGCACCGCCTGGAAAAAGTCCTGATCGTCGACGACAAGTTCAACCTCAAGGGCATGATGACCGTCAAGGACATCGAGAAGGCCAAGGCCTACCCGCTGGCCAGCAAGGACGACCAGGGCCGCCTGCGCGTCGGCGCCGCCGTCGGTACCGGCAAGGACACCGGCGAGCGCGTTGCCGCCCTGGTCGCCGCGGGCGTCGACGTGGTGGTGGTCGACACCGCCCACGGTCACTCCAAGGGCGTGATCGACCGCGTGCGCTGGGTCAAGGAAACCTACCCGCAGGTGCAGGTGATCGGCGGCAACATCGCCACCGGCGCCGCTGCCAAGGCCCTGGCCGAAGCCGGTGCCGACGCGGTCAAGGTCGGTATCGGCCCGGGCTCGATCTGCACCACCCGTATCGTCGCCGGTGTCGGCGTGCCGCAGATCAGCGCCATCGCCAACGTCGCCGCCGCCCTGGAAGGGACTGGCGTCCCGCTGATCGCCGATGGCGGCATCCGCTTCTCCGGCGACCTGTCCAAGGCCATCGTCGCCGGCGCCTCCTGCGTCATGATGGGTTCGATGTTCGCCGGTACCGAAGAGGCCCCGGGTGAGGTCGAGCTGTTCCAGGGCCGTTCCTACAAGGCCTACCGTGGCATGGGCTCGCTGGGCGCCATGGCGCAGGCCCAGGGCTCCTCGGACCGCTACTTCCAGGACTCCTCGGCCGGTGCCGAGAAGCTGGTGCCGGAAGGTATCGAAGGCCGTGTGCCCTACAAAGGCGCCCTGGCGGCGATCATCCACCAGCTGATGGGCGGCCTGCGTTCCTCCATGGGCTACACCGGCAGCGCGACCATCGACGAGATGCGCACCAAGCCGGAATTCGTGCGCATCACCGGTGCCGGCATGGCCGAGTCCCACGTGCATGACGTGCAGATCACCAAGGAAGCGCCGAACTACCGCGTCGGCTGACAGCCCAGTCGCCGTTACGCGCTCCAAGCTACAAGCGGTAGTTGCGCTGCAGCCGCTACCGCGTTTTCCCCCGATCAACTTGCAGCTTGCGGCTAGACGCTCGCAGCTGTATCAGAGATTGAGTCATGGCCCTCGACATTCACGCTCACCGTATCCTGATCCTCGATTTCGGTTCCCAGTACACCCAGCTGATCGCCCGCCGCGTGCGCGAGATCGGGGTCTACTGCGAACTGCATCCGTTCGACATGGACGATGAAGCGATCCGCGCATTCAACCCACGCGGCATCATCCTCGCCGGCGGCCCCGAGTCGGTCCACGAAGCCGACAGCCCACGCGCACCGCAGGCGGTGTTCGACCTGGGCGTCCCGCTGTTGGGCATCTGCTACGGCATGCAGACCATGGCCGAACAGATGGGTGGCAAGGTCGAAGGTTCCGACCTGCGCGAGTTCGGTTATGCCCGCGTCGACGTGGTCGGCAAGAGCCGCCTGCTCGATGGCATCGAAGACCATGTCGACGATGACGGCGTGTTCGGCCTGGACGTGTGGATGAGCCACGGTGACAAGGTCACCCAGATGCCGGAAGACTTCCACATCCTGGCCAGTACCCCGAGCTGCCCGATCGCCGGCATGTTCGACGATGCCCGTGGCTACTACGGCGTGCAGTTCCACCCGGAAGTGACCCACACCAAGCAAGGCGGGCGCATCCTGTCGCGTTTCGTCCAGGACATCTGCGGCTGCGAAGCCCTGTGGACCCCGTCGAACATCGTCGAGGACGCCATCGCCCAGGTCCGCGAGCAGGTCGGTTCGGCCAACGTGCTGCTGGGCCTGTCCGGCGGCGTCGACTCCTCCGTGGTCGCCGCGCTGCTGCACCGCGCCATCGGTGACCAGCTGACCTGCGTGTTCGTCGACAACGGCCTGCTGCGCCTGCACGAAGGTGACCAGGTGATGGCCATGTTCAAGGAGAACATGGGCGTCAAGGTGATCCGTGCCGACGCCGAGGCCCAGTTCCTGGCCAACCTGGCGGGCGAGAGCGACCCGGAGAAGAAGCGCAAGATCATCGGCCGCACCTTCATCGACGTGTTCGATGCCGAGGCCAGCAAGCTGGAGAACATCCAGTTCCTCGCCCAGGGCACCATCTACCCCGACGTGATCGAGTCGGCCGGCGCCAAGAGCGGCAAGGCCCACGTGATCAAGTCGCACCACAACGTCGGTGGCCTGCCGGAGGAGATGAACCTCAAGCTGGTCGAGCCGCTGCGCGAGCTGTTCAAGGACGAAGTGCGCAAGATCGGCCTGGAGCTGGGCCTGCCGTACGACATGGTCTACCGCCACCCGTTCCCGGGCCCGGGCCTGGGCGTGCGCATCCTCGGTGAAGTGAAGAAGGAATACGCCGACCTGCTGCGTCGCGCCGACCACATCTTCATCGAAGAACTGCGCAAGGCCGACTGGTACCACAAGACCAGCCAGGCGTTCGTGGTGTTCCAGCCGGTGAAGTCGGTCGGTGTGGTCGGTGATGGCCGTCGCTACGCCTGGGTTGTCGCCCTGCGCGCCGTCGAGACTGTGGACTTCATGACCGCTCGCTGGGCGCACCTGCCCTATGAGCTGCTGGAGACCGTCAGCGGCCGTATCATCAACGAAATCGAAGGCATTTCCCGCGTCACCTACGATGTGTCGAGCAAGCCGCCTGCCACGATCGAGTGGGAGTGAGTTGACGTCCTTCGGGGACTATCGCCAGCTATCGAAAAGCTGCCGTAACGTGTTGATTTTCAAGTGGATACGTCGCGGCAGCTATCGGTGACTATCGCCGGCCAGCAGAACAGGTTGGCGGTGGAAGTGGCGGTAAGAACCGGAGGCCGGATTAAGACCCTCCCGTTCACTATTCGGACCAAAGCCGTCTTTGACGGTAAAAGTCTCCTCGGGAAAGCTAGTTTCATGCGGCTTTCCGAGCATCAGCAGGTCTCCTGGCCCCTGACGGTAAAAGCCGTCACGAACAGGAGGAAAAACCTCGATGCTTACCGACACCGCACTGCGCAACCTCAAGCCTAAGTCCAAGATTTATAAGGCTTCTGACCGCGATGGAATGTACGTGACGGTATCGCCTACCGGTACCGTCACCTTCCGCTACGATTACCGTCTCAACGGGCGCCGCGAGACGCTGACCATTGGCCGCTACGGTCCGGCGGGCATTTCGTTGGCATTGGCCCGCGAAAAGCTGATCGACGCCAAGAAGGCCGTCGCCCAGGGCAAGTCCCCCGCGCTGGAGAAGCAGCGCGAGAAGCGCCGGCTGACTGCCGCAAAGACCTTCGGCGACGTGACGGCGAAGTGGCTGGAAGGTGCCCGGATGGCCGATAGCACCAAGGCGATGCGCAAGCACATCGTCGATCGGGACATCCTGCCAGTCTTCCAGAACCGACAACTTAGCGAAATCACTGCCGATGACCTACGCGCCCTTTGCAGCAAGGTGAAGGCACGCGGTGCGCCCGCCACTGCGGTACATATCCGCGACATCGTGAAGCAGGTTTATGCCTTCGCCATCCTGCATGGCGAGAAGGTGGACAATCCCGCCGACGGCGTCGGCGCGGCGTCGATCGCGACCTTCGTGCCGAAGGATCGGGCGTTGTCGCCCCTGGAAATCCGGTTGATGGCACGGCAGATGGAATCGGTGGCGACCTATCCGACGATCCGGCTGGCGCTGCGCATGATCCTGCTGACGCTGGTGCGTAAGAGCGAGTTGATCCAGGCCACTTGGGATGAAGTCGATTTCGAGAACGCGACCTGGACGATTCCAAAGCAGCGGATGAAGGGACGCAACCCGCACGTGGTCTATCTCTCTCGCCAGGCGCTCGACATCTTCGTTGCGCTGCATACCTGCGCCGCTGGCTCCAAGTTCGTGCTGCCATCGCGCTACAACTCCGACCGCTGCATGTCGAACGCGACCTTGAACCGCGTCACGCAGATCGTCGCGGAGCGGGCAAAGGCTGCGGGCCTGCCGTTGGAGCCGTTCACCGTCCACGATCTGCGCCGTACCGGTTCGACACTGTTGAACGAAATCGGCTTCAACCGGGATTGGATCGAGAAGTGCTTGGCGCATGAGGACGGGCGTTCCTCCCGCTCGATCTACAACAAGGCTGAGTACGCCCAGCAGCGGCGCCACATGCTGCAGGAGTGGGCCAACATGGTCGATGCCTGGATCGACGGGCAGACCTATGTGCCGAAACTGATGCCGGAGAGCGTCATCGTTCCTGCGTTGAGCGCAACGGCCTGAAAGGGCGGCAAGGTTGTCACTTGACAACCTTGCCGGTCATCCTCATACTGGAGATCACTGATGACCCGTTCCTCTCATCCGAAGCAAGAGGTCGAGGAAGCTCTTAGGCACGCCGAAGGACAGGGCTGGCGCGTCGAGGTCGGCGGGAGCCACGCTTGGGGGCGGATGTATTGCCCGTACAACAATGAGGAGTGTCGCTGCGGCGAGTTCTGCATCACCAGCGTATGGAGCACGCCGAAGAATCCCGGCAACCACGCGCGCGCCTTGCGACGCGTCGTGGACAACTGCACCACGCACCGCCAGCAGCGTGAAGCTAACGATGGTGCCAAGGAGTAGCGCGATGGAATACACCTTCATTCTGAAATACCAGCTCACCGATGATGACCGCGACCCGGATGCGCTGGTGGAGCGCCTGGGCGAAGCAGGCTGCGACGATGCCTTGGTCGGCATCGGGCAGCCGGGACGGTTGGCGCTGGAATTCACCCGTGAGGCAGCGGATGCGGACGAGGCCGTGCGTAGCGCGCTGGCCGATGTGCGCCGCGCCGCGCCGACAGCGCGATTGATCGAAGTGGCGCCGGATCTGGTTGGACTGACCGACGTGGCCGACATCGTGGGCGTGTCGCGGCAGAACATGCGCAAGCTGATGCTGGCCCATCCGGGCAGCTTCCCGGTGCCGGTGCATGAGGGCAGCGCGTCGATTTGGCACTTGGCGGACGTATTGGCCTGGTTGCAGGCCAAGGGCAGCTACTCGCTGGCCAAGGACGTGTTTGAGGTGGCGCGGGTGGCCTTGCAGGTCAATGTGGCGAAGGAGGGGCGTCGCTTGCCGCGCTCGGCGTCCAAGGCTCTGGAAGCCTTGGTTGGATGAGAGCCGTTGCCTGGCCTCATGCGTCACTCGAACCCGCCCGGACAGGGCGGGTTTTGCGTAGATGGACATCCGGCTTTGAGAGGCAGGCGCGCGGGGCCTGCTTTCGTTCTTCGATCCACGCTTCCACTTCGGCCAAGTCCCACACGACGCAGCGCGGTGTCAGGTTGAATCGACGCGGGAACTCGCCGCGGCGCTCCATTTCGTAGATCGTCGTTTCGGCTAGTGGGACGATCTGCCGCAGCTCCTGGCGCCGGATGGTGCGCCGGAAGGGAAGGGGGCTACGCACCGGAAACTGCGGCAGCGCCTCGTAGGCTTCCGTCCCCGGCAAGGGACGGGACTGGTCAGTGTCGATGCTGGTCACGCTTGAGGTTTGCGGTTGCTGTTGCACCTCGGGCTCCATGTGTGCGCGGCATGGAGACATGGTGAAGTTCAGTACCTATTTGGACAACTTGCTGCGGCGTAGTGCAGCACACTCAACGACCGTTGCTCAGGCGGCGAAGCAAGGTGCGGCCAGTGATAAGTCCAAGGTGCAGTCGGAACGTGCTCTGATCTTCGTCCGACAGGCCGGGATGCGACCCATCGGTATGAAGCATCTTGAACAGGCCATTCAAGTAGTTCTTTCCGTCGCTGGTCCACTCATTCCTGTTGACCGAGAGAAATCCGCGCTCCGCTAGCCAAGCGCGCCGGTTTTCGCTGGAAGCCAGCGTGGTGGCCTTCTGCGGATCAATGTGCAAAGCGATGTCGCTTAGCAAGCCTTCCAAGAACGTGCGTATCTGGCTGTTCGCCGCCGCCCAGTCGCCGCGCGCATGCGCGTCGATGGCTTGATCGAGATGCCCCAATGGCACAGTGAACCCGAACTGCTTCAACAGTTGGTGAACTTCATCATCGGCCGCAGGAAGATCCACTTCGCCAGGCAACGCCGCGCGTAACGATGGCATTCGTGCATCCTCGTCCCAGGAGACAACGTAGCCGTCGAGCGCCAGCCCCCGCAGAAGGCGTTCCTGCTCGGCCTTCGCATACTGCGGTACGGCGACTCCAACGGCTTCGCGTACCGCGGCTTCAGCCAGAGTCACAGGTCCGTCCAAGGTGCTGACTATCTGCGTTGCGCGTTGATTGACGAGGCGCGCCAGTACGGCGCTTTTCGCAATCACACTCTTTGCCGGCCCCGGCGGGATTTCGTCGTCCAGCCCTAACCGCACCACGAGTTGATCGAACTTCGCCTGCGTTAACATTTCCCCAAGAAATTCGATTGCGGCGACGATAGTGGGGCGGGTAAATGGATGGGATTTCATTCTTGTTCAGCTCCATCTGCTTGCGGTGGTTTCACGACATCAAATCCACCGTCACAAAAACCATCGTGTGCTGCGAGTGCGCGATACAGAATGACTCTCCAGAAGTTGGACCCATGCGCGGCCTCGTAGTCATCCGCTTCTGCCTGTAATTCAGCAGCTACACGGGCCGCACCGCCACCATTTTGGTAAAAGCGAACAAAGCCACCATGCCGTCCACGCAGTTCGACAAGCGAGAGTTTCCGGTAGCGATCTGCTAGATCGAGCTGTTTGAAGTGGGAGCGCAGTTGGAAGTATCGGGCTTGGCTCATCCCCGCTGGCCGGCGAACACGAAATTCCAAAAGCAGTGCACCTTGGCGGAGTCCGACGCGAACAGTCAGGAATGGTTGGTTAGGAATATCGTCAAAATATGGGTGAAGGAACAATCGGACATCGGTGTCTTCATCAACAATCAACGTGCGCTTCCGTGTATTGCATTTCGCGCAGCTCGGAACCAAATTCAAAGCAAAAATTGAGAACTCTGGATATAGCTCCTTGGGGAGATAATGATCCAGGGTGCCTGACTCACTGACGCCACAGAATGGGCAACGTGCGGCCATCACGGGCTCGTTGAGCTTCTCCCGTAGGTCCAGCATGGGGGCTGTTTCTACGGAATATGCGTGATGTAAGGCCTTACGCTGGACGTTTGTTACGGTGGCAGGAACTAGCGACTCAACAGAGGGGGCGGCATTCTCATACATTCCATATGCGGCCACGACACGTCTTCTGGCCGCCTCCAGTCGGCGGCGTGTAGGTTGCCGTTTTGCGGTAGTGATGTCATCAAATACGTCTTCGCTGTCGATGTCAGGAGGAGGAATGGAATGCATGCTTTCACAAATCCTCTTCCACGATGTTTACCATGTACGATCGTGCCCCGAATCCTAGGCGGCGGCCGAACATGTCTTCAATCTCTTCGACATTATGTGATCTGGCTAGGGATTGGAGCGTGTCGTGCCAGTCCGTTGATCCATCATCGAGATTGAAAACTTCTTCGGTGATAACGCTGATATTTTCTCCAAAGGTTTCGATTGATGGGGCAACGACCTTTGAGAGTTCACCGATACGTTTCAGTACGAGGACGTACTTTGATGGAGTCTCCTGAAGTACGACGGGAGAGTGCGTCGAGATGATGGCATAGCCATCGAAATGGTCGAGACATATACGTATGCTTTTAAGGACAGTTGCAAGTAACGGAGGGTGCAAATGGGTCTCGGGCTCGTCGATGAGCACTAGCGTTGGATGTGCGTCGTCGAGGTGTGCGGTCAATTCGGTCATCATCTTGGTGACAATCTTATGGCCGCTACTGAGTCCATGATAAAGATCAAGAAGTGACTCTTCATTTTTGTCCGCGTATAGAGTGGTCAGACCGATTCGCTGAAATGAGACATCTTGGAGTAGGGGTTTCAATACATCGAGCAATATGCTCATGCGGTCAGAGCTTCGTATTCTCTCTAGCGCGCTGAGAAATTCTTGATCTACCTCTTCCAGATTTTTAAGCCGATAAGCTTCATCGTCATTTACATCTATTCGTTCGCGCAAGCCGCAGTAGACATAGCCAAAGATTCCACCTTCATTCTCAAGGCGCCTTTTTTCTATGTTGGTTTTTCCTGGAATTGCGAATGTGTCGAATGCACTGTATGAGACAACTACTACAGACTTGAAAGGTGGTTGAGTTCCGACGAAGCGGCCCGCGCGCTTCTCTAAGAAGTCCCTTTTCTCGCTATAGCCGTAACCGCTGGCTACTGTCGCTAGATTTGCCAGCATACGAGTCTTCCCGGTTCCGTTGTAACCAATGAGGACGTTGATTCTGTTGGGAAGTGGGCCTTTTCTTCGGAAATCAAAATCAACAATCAAAGGAGTGGCCTGACGTGCAACTTGAGTCTTGAATCGCATGACAAAGCCACGCCCCCTGCGACGAATAGTTGGGGTTTTGCGCGTAAATAGACGACTGGCATCTACGATGGTCCGTTCTGCACCGCTGAAGCGGAGCAGCGAAACTTTGAATCCCTCATGATCTTCAAACTGGGCCCGGACACTATCGCTGTATGCCACGTCCTGTAACCCTTCCAAATATCCTTCGTAGACAGCCGCTCCTAGCTTGAAGAGCTTCTCGTAATACTCTAGGTCGGCACCGAGGGAGCAAAATTTCTCGCCTAATGCTCGAAATGCTCTTCGTGGGACTGGCGTTAGGCCATGAGTTTGATCCTCCTTGAGGATCTTCACGCTACCGAGTTCGACTTCATTGTCTGGTGATAGATGAATGGTGGCGTGAAAGGTCGTCTTGTAGGAGTAGTCGTCCCAATTATCTTGGACCAACACGGTGTGTGGATATTTGTCAGTGGAAGGTGATTTCCCATCTCGAAATTTCACGACGAACCACATGATTTACCTCTATTCCAAAGATTGTTGGTGCTCTCACGCGGAGTTTATCTGAGCAAAGCACATCCAGGTGTGTCGCCGTCGGGTTTGCGGGCCACGCCTCGTGCCTCGTACCGGGGCGCGACCAACCGGCTTTGTCCCTGTTGCCTTCGGCTTTTGCGAGCCTACGCGCTCCGCTTGCCCACGGCGAGATTCCGAGAGAGTGGAGCGGTCTTGCTGTTCCCTTCACCGTATCACGGCGTTCTCGCCGTCAAGGGCGGCGCGCGCCATGCGCGCTTGCGTCCTGGCGGCCGTCTGCGACCCCTGACTGCTTGCGCTGCGCCGTGCTGACGCCGGTTTCGGGCAATTCCGCCCGAGCAACCGGAGCACGATCATGTCGCAACTGTCCTTTTCCTCGTTCGATGACGCTTTGCTGGTGCGTGACGCCCATGGGCGCTATCTGCCGGCATCGGTGGATCAAATTCTTGAAGCGGCACGCCAGACCATCGAGCTGAAGATGCAGCGTGGTGCTGAGTTCACTTCGCCGGCGCTGGTCAAGGAGTACCTGCGCAACAAGCTGGCAGGCTTTGAGCATGAAGTCTTTGCGGTGCTGTTTCTGGATACACGTCACCGGCTAATCGAGTACCGGGAGATGTTCCACGGCACTATCGACAGTGCATCGGTGTATCCGCGTGAAGTGGTCAAGGAAGCGCTGCGGCTCAATGCGGCGGCGGTGATCCTCTCGCACAATCATCCGAGCGGGAATCCTGAGCCAAGTAGTGCCGACAAGGTGCTGACGCAGAGGCTCAAGGGTGCGCTGGAGCTAGTCGAGGTGCGCACGCTCGACCACGTCATTGTGGCAGGTACAGATACAGTATCGTTTGCCGAGCGAGGGCTGGTTTGAACGTTGGGGGGCTTTGCCCCCCAACGACCTTAGCTTATGTTGCCAATTTTAACTACTGGATGTTTTGCTTTCGCCAGTTATCGACAGCAATAATTAGCCGATTGTCCTTGACTGGATTCTGCCATTCATCCCAAAAATTCACTGTCCCACTATTTGGCTTATTCTGTGGCTCGTCGATTCTGATGCGACTTGGCAACAAGCTGGCATCGCCAACAACCAACGCCTCGCCAGTATCGAGTGTGGGAAGGATGTCACTGAATCCGCCGAGACTGTCGGGAAGTAGGCGTTTTATAACACCTTGGTCCTCGGCATTAGTCAGGCGCATAGATACAAAGTTACTGCATTGACTAAGCAGTGTTTTGTTTACTTCGGATGGACGTTGACTGATTACAACCAAACTGACACCATATTTTCGGCCCTCTTTGGCGATGCGCTCGAATATATCCAATGAAATGTCGTCGGCGGAATCAGCCATATTCCGCTGAGGCATATAGAGGTGCGCTTCATCACAAAGAAGCGCAATGGGGTGGCGAAGCTCTGATGGTGTCCACTGCTGCACTGAGAATGTAACTCGTGCAACAAGGGAGACGATTAGTGGTAAAACGTCCGAAGGAACCTCGGAGAAGTTGATGATCTTGATACCTGCTTTTCCGTTCTCTCCTGTACTCCCAAGAGCGGCACTAGCAAATTTCTCAAGCCACGTGAAATCAAGAATATCTCCACCGCCATTGAACATAAATCCGAGGCGTCGATCAGAGATTTTGTTCTCAAGCCTAGAAATCATGCGCGCGAGCTTTCCGAAGAAATCTCCTTGCTTTTCGCCGCGCGCACCAGGAACCATTTCAACGTTTATTTCATTCAGCCTCGACATCAGGAAGTCAAGGTTAAATGGCACTGGGCTATCCACAGTAAAATGCTTTAGTAAATCCTGTTGCCCATTGTCCTCAAGGTATTTTCTCTTTGCCTGATTGATCTCGCGAGCCATAATCATGGCTTGATTAGGGGCGTTTTGGTCACTGCGATCCACAAACATGGAAACTAGTGCCTCATAAGAAAGCAGCCAATACGGCAGATAAAGCACACCGTCAGAAATAGTTCGTTGAGCTTCAACATCTGCAGGCCCTGCAACTTTGAAATGCTGAATACCAGGGCCTGTCAATGGCGCGTATTCTCCGTGGAGGTCGAAGACAATGGCATTCGCCGTAGAAAGCCCTGACATCTGCTCAATAATTTTGGCAGTTGTCCAAGACTTTCCAGACCCTGTGCTTCCTCCAATAAAGGCATGGCGCTGGAAGAATTTATTTCCATTAAGGTAGGCTACCGCATTATCATCCAGGGTGTATTTGCCGAGTGTCAATGCATTGCCGTCGGCAGAAACACTGGAGAGAGTGCGCATAAATCCAGTGAGGTTCTCGCCTTCGAGAGCGAAGCAGTTTGCATCTATTTCTGGGACACTTTCGAGTGTTCGACGGAAAACATTCTCCTTGGAGCCATCGCGATCTAGCATGGTTCCAATTAAAGTAATGCGGCACAGATTCAACTCTGAATTTTGGTCTACGATCCCATCATCAGAAAGATTCTCGATGCCTCGTTTTCTGGTCACTTGTGTAATAAGACCAATAAGGTGCTGTCCTGGCCTGCTACTCTGAAGTACAGCGAGATGATTAACCTGCAGCCTCTTTAGATGGGACACATTCTCGACATCAACAATGACATTTGTGGTGTCAACCGAGGCAACCTTCCCGAGTGCTTCTTCATCCCTAAAGCTGAATATTGGCATATGTCCTCTCTACATGATGAGTGATAAGTAGCCCTCAAGGCTCCAGATGTTTTTCTCTACTGCGATCGCAGAACTGCTCAGAGAAGAGTAGACAATAGACTGATTATCCGTTTCTCCTCGCTCTATGGCTAAATAATTTTGCGCTTTGCCGCCAAGGATAAGTCTTTTGGCTGACTCGGAAAGCGCGTATGTAATGATGGTGACTGGCGCTCCATGTCGCTGACATTTGGCCATAAGTTTTGGTTGAATATGTTCATCGTTGAACCCATATCCGATGCACAAATATGATCCTGCCTCGTTGATGGCTACGTCTGCATTATTGATAATTGAGCGGAATGGCTCAAGGTGCGTCTTTTGGTACTTTTGCGTGCCAGGCGTGACAATCTGTGGACTGTAGTTTTCAGGTATTTCTTGCAAGCCTGAAATTGCGACAGTGTCCTCTAGTGGGGACTGGAACCAGTCTAGAGAGCCATGTACTTTCCAAATATTCACTCTGCGCGAACAGGTCAATTCATCGGGAGTGGCCAGTTGACGGAAAAATCCGTGTGTGAAACCAGTGTAGTGATGAATTCTGCTTTGCTCGCATGCGTACTCGGCCAAGCGATCATAATTTGTAGTGACGATATTTATCTTTTTTAAGCTTGTTTTGAACATATGTTCAAGCAGACGGCTCAATGGGAACATCGAGCTATTTTGCAAGCCACTCTTGAAGATGCTGAAATCTTCATCGTTTATAAGTGACCAAGTGGAATTTATGATTCTGCGCGTCAGCTCTTCAGATACAGCTACTCGGTGGAGAGCCGCTTCTAAGTCCACGCCATCTGTCAGCGTCTGACAGAAGATACCCCAGGACTCCGTCTCAGCATCAGATAGCCCTGAAACATCAGTCTTACTGATCAAATGCTGCGCAAGCCCCCACATGCCAGACATTCCATGTGCAGCCGAGGCTCCACTACCCAAAATAATGATGGGAGCCTTGCCGTAATAGTCCTGAGCTTGCTTTTCGTAGTTGACATCAGACAAGGCGCTACCCCTTTTGTCTTTTGGATTCCTGAGATGGAAAAAATTTCTTCGGTTGCAGAAACATACAAATAGATAATAAGCCAAGAAGAGCCTTGCGTCTCCGCTTCGCGGACCGCGCTGCTCCAGGTTCGCTACTCGCTCATCCCTGACGGGACTGGCATTCGCCAGCCTTTTACATCCCTGACGTCTACGGCCCGGATTTCTCGATCCGGGCCTGCGCGCTTCGCTTGCGTGCGGTCGGCATACAAGGATATGCCGTTGCCATGTCCAGCCGTCTTCCCTGACTCCTTCACCTTGTCCGCGACTGTAGCCCGTGTCCGCGTGCCATCAAGGCGCGCCAGGCCGTGTCCTCGGCTGCGCCTGCGGGCCGCACCTACCTGCCGCTTTTCTCCTTGACGGCCCACGTCCGTGGGCTCCTGACCGTCGTGGGCGATGAACTCAGGAAAGACGGTGGCAACAGGGCCAACCGGGTTCCTCGTGCCAACCGCACCGAACAGCCGAAAGGCTGGGCTCCGAATCTAGGAATCCGGTGTGCGGTTTGAACAGCAAACCCTTTTCGTCAGGAGAAAGACCATGCAACTCGCATCCCGTTTCGCTTCCCGCTCCCCGGTACTGCGCAGCGATTCCCCGCTGTCCGATGACCAGATTCACCGCGTTGCGCCGTCCATCTTTGCGGAAGCGCCACACGAGAGTCGCTCCCAGCGTTACGCCTATATCCCCACCGCCACGGTACTGACCGAACTGCGCAAAGAAGGGTTTCAGCCCTTCATGGTGACGCAGACCCGGACCCGCCACGCAGACCGACGCGACTTCACCAAGCACATGATCCGGCTACGCCACGCCAGCCAGATCAATGCCCGAGGCGAGGCCAACGAAATCATCCTGTTGAACTCGCACGACGGCACCAGCAGCTACCAGATGCTGGCCGGGATGTTCCGTTTCGTGTGCAGCAATGGCCTTGTTTGCGGCGATACCGTGGCCGATGTGCGCGTGCCGCATAAGGGCGACGTGGCCGGGCAAGTGATCGAGGGTGCCTATCAGGTGTTGCACGGCTTTGACCGTGCGCTGGAATCCCGCGAATCCATGCAGGCCATCACGCTGGACGAAGGCGAGGCCGAAGTGTTCGCCCGCGCCGCGCTGTCGCTCAAGTACGACGACCCAGACAAGCCCGCACCCATCACCGAATCGCAAATCCTGATGCCGCGCCGTTTCGACGACCGCCGCCCGGACTTGTGGAGCGTGTTCAACCGCACCCAAGAGAACCTTACCAAAGGCGGTTTGCATGGGCGCAGCGCCAACGGACGCCACCAGCAGACCCGCCCGGTGCAGGGCATTGATTCCGATATTCGCCTCAATCGCGCCCTGTGGCTGCTGGCCGATGGCCTGCGCCAGTTGAAAGCCTGATTCCCCTGCGCGGCAGGAGCAGGCAGCAACCCCTGCCGCGTCATTCGCTGCTGCATTCCATCATCACAAGGAGTTTTCACCATGAACGCCATCAACCACACCGAAGCCCAAGCCATCCACGCCACGGCCAGCGCCGCGCCTGCCGCGCTGCTGGAAGCTGCCGACCCTAGCAAGAACCTGATTCTGGTGCCGCTGTCGCGGCTGGTGTCGCGCCCCACGGGCCGCAACGTGCGCAAGACCCCGCGCATGTCGATTCCCGAACTCGCCGCCAGCATCCAGCGTGTCGGCCTGCTGCAAAACTTGATCGTGACCGCGACCGCTGACGGCGAGCGTTACGAAGTCGTGGCCGGAGGCCGTCGTCTTGCCGCCCTCAAGCTGCTGGCGAAGAAGCGCCGCATCAACAAGGAATGGGACGTGCCTTGCCTGCTGGTGGCCGATGGCACCGCCCGCACGGCCAGCCTCACCGAGAACGTGCAGCGCGAAGCCATGCACCCTGCTGACCAGTTCGAGGCATTCGCCGCGCTGGTGGCCGAAGGCCGACCCATCGAGGACATAGCCGCTGATTTCAGTGTGTCCCCGCTGGTGGTGCAGCGCCGCTTGAAGCTGGCGAACGTGTCGCCGCGCCTGCTGGCCGACTACCGCGCCGAAGCTGTGACGCTCGATCAGTTGATGGCCCTTGCCATCACCGACGACCACGCCGCGCAGGAAGCCGCCTACTACGATGCGCCGACGTGGCAGCGCCAGCCGTCCGCGCTGCGCGACCGCCTGACCGAACGCGAAATCGACGCCTACCGGCATCCGCTGGTGCGGTTCGTCGGGCTGGACACCTACGAAGCCGCAGGCGGTGGTGTTCGCCATGACCTATTCGCGGAAGGTGACGCAGGCGTGTATCTGACCGATGCCGCGCTGCTGGACAGGCTGGCGCAAGACCGGCTGACAGGCATCGCCGCCGAGGTGAAGGCCGAAGGCTGGGCATGGGTGGACGCCACGCCGGGCGTGACCCATGCTGACCTGCACGCCTTCCAGCGCGCCCCGCAGGAACGGCGCGAACCGACCAAGCGCGAAGCGCAGCGCATCGAAAAGCTGCAAGCCAAGGTGCAGGCCATTGGCGAAACCCTCAATGATGCGCTGGACGCCGAGGACGAGGACAAGGCCGACGCACTGCAAGAGGAAGGCGAAGCCGTGGGCAAGCAGTTGCAGGCGCTGGAAGATGGCTTGCAGGACTACAGCCCGACCGTGAAGGCCGCAGCCGGTGCCATCGTCACCATAGACCGCAACGGTCAGGCCGTGATTCATCGCGGGCTGATGCGCGAGGCCGAGGCCAAGGCGCTGCGCACGCTGGAACGCCTGCGCCAAGGTTTCGGCGGCGAGGATGCCGGGAACGACGACGGAGGCGAGGACGGAGACAGCGATGGGCAGCCCAAGACCGCCGCCATGTCCGACCGGCTGGCGCAACGGTTGAGCGCCCACCGCACCGCCGCGCTGCAAATCGAAGTCGCCCGGCATCCGCAAGTCGCGTTGGCCGCGCTGGTGCATGGCATGGTGCAGGCGGTCTTGCAGGAAAGCCACTATGGCCACGACTTGCCGCTGGGCGTGAGCCTGAAAGTGCAAGACCGACTGGAAGGCATGGCCCCGGACTGGCCGGAATCGCCTGCCATCGTGGCGCTGCGCGAACTGCAACAGGTGGCAGGCGCAGCCTTGCCGCAGGACAGTGCCGAACTGTTCGCCGCGCTGCTGGCGAAGTCGCAAGACGAACTGGTGCGGCTGCTGGCCGTGTGCGTGGCGTCCACGGTGGACGTGGTGACGCATCGCGCCATGCCGCGCCAGCCCGGCGAGGAACTCGCGCAGGCCGTGGGCCTCGACATGGCCGCATGGTGGCAGCCGAGCGCGGAAGGCTACTTCAAGCACGTTCCGAAGGCCGCGATCCTGCAAGCCGTGGGCGAGTACGCGCCCGAGCTGGTTTCCCGGCTGGCGAAGTTGAAGAAGGCCGACATTGCCAGCGAAGCCGAGCGGCTGGCCGATGGCACGGGTTGGATGCCTGCCATCTTCAAGGCCGAAGGCCCGCAGGAGGCAGGCCCAGAGCAGGAAGATCCGGAAGAGGTCGAAGCGATGGCAGATGAACCGGCCGAGGTGCTGGCCGCTTGACCCGCGCCGAACGCAAGCGCTCCGGCCTCGACCGGGGCGCTTCGCTGGAAGGAGAAGCCCCCCATGACCCGTACCCCCGCTAGCCGCCTGCGCATGGCGGCGACCTATGCACCCGGCACGGTACGTGCCCGCCGCTGGCACTGCGCAGGCGACGTGCGCGGTTACCGCCCGCCCTCGGGCTGGGCGGCCCACACCGACCTCACCGACATTCATCCCATCACGGGCCACGCATTGCCGTGTGCTGTGTGGTGGCTCATCGAGACGAAGGAATAACCGCGTTCAGCACCGCGCCCAGGCCGTTCCGTCCTGGGCGCGGTGGACGCAAAAATCCGGGCGCGGCAGTGGCCGCGCCCGGTGTTCAATGCCCACAGCAAAACGCGATATCCGAACTGGCAGCCGTGCGGTATGATGAAAGTTACAGCCGCGTCACGCTGAACCTGCTGCCGGGTTAAACGACGTTTCCGCGCTTCCCCCTCGCTGACCGTGCCTATTCCTCGGTCGATGCGTAATCGGCAGACATCGACCAGTCACTGAGGAATTTGGTATGACTGTCTCGACCTTTTTTGTTTCTGAAGCTGCTTTGCGCACCCTCAAGCAGAGGGCGCAGCGTGGTGTGAAAGGTGTTTCTTCGTCCCACCTGAGCGAAGCGGTTGCCGCAGCTTTGGGATTCAAGACCCATGCGGCGCTGCGAGCAGCCCTTGCGGGCCACGCGACCGCTGAAGCACAGAAGCCGAGCAATGCCCGGCTGGTGCAACGCCTGCGGCAATTTGGTTATGCCGCACCCGACGACTTGCGGCTGCTGCCGGAATTCGAGCATTCCTATTCACCGTTCAAGACCTTTCCGCTGCGAACGCAGCGGAGCGCGCGCTGGTGGGTATGGAGAAACCTGATGGTGTCGGCGGTCAACGCCGGCCTTGAACAGCGCCTGTTCGGGCTGTCAGAGGGCGAAAACTGGTGGCCCGGCGGCGCCGAGGACAGCCATCACTGCGCGCGCAGCACCTTCCGCTACATGTTTGACGAGGATCTGCCTGCCGTTGCCAGCGTGGATGCCATCAGTGGTGGCGAGCTTTCCATCAATGTTGTTCTCAAGCCCCGGAAAGCCGACATTCAGCCGGAATGGTATTGCGATTTGAGTAGCGGGGACGCTGTTGCTTGTGGTTGGGTAGAGCGGCGTCTCGGAGCTTGGATTCAGGATGGAGGTGAGAACGTCCGCTGCAAGCGTGCCTTGCAATCGCGCATTGCGGATGTAGCGATCGAGCCGGCTGGTTACTCCGATCAGGGCAGCTTCTTCATGTAGCTGAGCTACGGTGCGATAGCAGCCTCGAATCCTGGGCGTGTCGGCGCACTGCGCCGCCGGGCTTTCGGGCTGCGCCCCGTGCCGTCTTTGCCGTCACGGCCATTCGGCTTCAATCCCTCACGCCTTCGCGCCTGTGGCGCTGCGCGCTGCGCTTGCCTCCAGGGGAAAGCCCTGCGGGCTATCCCCGCCGCGCGATGCTTGGCGCCCCTCAATGCCGCCGAACCGGCTGCGCCGGATCGGCCCGGTCAACTCCCCGTCGCGATGGACGGGGAGTTGACCAACACGCTGGCGCTTGCTGCGGCAGGTTGTGCAGGTGCGTGCCGTCCTCAACGCTGGCGGTTCCTGCCCATCACGTCACGAAGGACGGTTCACGGACAACCCGCCCGGCATCGCTATGGAGTTTCCACAACACGCCTCAAGAGCGGCGCCGCAAGGTGCAGCGGGGGCGTTCTCGCTTGTCGTCGGGCAGTTGACCTGGCCCGCGTCAGCGGGTGAGCCGGAGAAGCCGTCCGGCGGGGATGCCGAGTCGGCCCCATCTCCTTTCGGAGCGGTTCGGCCCAAGGCGTCCTTGTCTCGTTGTGAATCCTGGCGGGGGCGCGGCTGCGCCTCGGGCTTCATGGCTGCAACCGCCCAGCGAAAACAATTTCCCCGCCGCTGCGCGGCTTCCTCGCGCAGCAAATTCTTTTCGCCTCCCGGCTCTCCACTGCGTTTCGACCGCAAGCGGTGCAGCCAGCCCGTCCCCCGCCGGCCGGATCACAACAAGGACGCGATGGGCGCGAACCTTGTTCAACCGAAAGGAGAAACCATCATGGCCAACATCGGCACCTTCACCGCAGACAAAGACGGCTTCACCGGCACGCTGCGCACCCTGACGCTCAACGTCAAGGTCAAGCTGATTCCCAACGACAAGGGCAACAGCGAGAACGCCCCCGACTTCCGCCTCCAGGCCGCCGGCCACGACATCGGCGCGGCATGGAACAAGACCAGCGAGGCCGGGCGGGAATACAAGTCCGTGACCCTCGACGATCCTTCGTTCCCGGCTCCGGTCTATGCCCGCCTGATCGAAGGCGAGGATGGCACGCACGACCTGATCTGGTCGCGCAGCAAGCCCCAGGCGGCGTGACCGCCGCAGCGCCCCGCCCATCACGGCGGGGCGCTGTGCTGCTGTTCGCAGCACACCACCACGTCACGCGCGCGGCTTCGCCGCGTCGCGCTCCTTCAACACCGCCTCTAGCTCCCGGCGCACCTGCGCCAGCAGCTCGTCGGCCTTGCGCGGGCTGTCGCCCGCGTAGGCCAGCGTCAGCAGCGTGAGCGGGTGGATCTCCATCACCTCGCACAGCTCGGCCAGCTTATGCAGGGTCGGGCTTTTGAGGTCGCGTTCGAGGGTGCTCATATAGGTGCGGCTGGACACGTCAGAGAAGGCTTCCTGGCTCAAGCCACGCGCCTTTCTAACGGTCTTCAACGCCTTCGCCAATGAGTTCCCAGCCGCCACCTATGGTTTCCCTCGAAAAACCAAGATGACAGCCCATTGCGCCCTATAGGACTACAATCTATAGTGTTCATTTGGTGTTCTACGTTTTCGTGCCTTTACGGAAATCCGCATCGGCGGGTTCCAGCAAAGCCACGCAAGCGCATCCGTGCTTGCGCACGAAGGCGTAAATCCGGTTTGGCGGTTCTGCGCTTGGGCGTGAAACCGCATCCGTGCATCATTGGATTTGTGGGATTGCCGACCATGCCCCAGCCACTCGCCACCGTCCCCGGAGCGCGCGCAACTGCTCGCCAACGGCGAGGCCCGCGCCGCTGGCCGGGCCATCGACCCGGTGCCCGTGGTGCGGCTGTTTACGCCGGACGCGCATGTGACCTGGCTGCTGGCCGCACTCGATCCCGCCGATGGCGACACCGCCTGGGGACTCATCGACCTGGGAATCGGGATGCCGGCGCAGGGAACCGTCAAGCTGTCGGAGCTGGCCGGCATCGTCGGGCCGTGCCAGTAGCCCGTGATGCGCGACCTCTATTTCCGCCCCACGCGCACGCTGTCGGAATACACCCGGCTGGCCGAGCGCGACGGAGCGATCCCGGACTGAATACGGCCCACTGTGACTTTTTCAGTCTGATTTCATACCGGGTAAGTCTCAATCCGGATTCTTGCGGCGTAGCCGCACCAGTCTGATCCAAATAGACATGATGCCAGGCGCGGGCTGCGGCACGCTGGCCTGTACCGCGCCCAAGGTTGGGGCGCTGCCGCCGCAGCATTGAGACGAATACCGCAACGCATCGGAGCCAATCGGTCTTGACAGTCCTATCCGCCTTTTTAACCCATGACGTTCTGACGATGGTGATGTAGCGCGTAGCCCTGCCGTGGCGGCCAGTCCTGTTCGCAGGGAGGTGGCGTCATGGTCGATCGCAGCGCCGAGCACTGGTATCCGACTGCCGCGTATCTGTACGTGCTGCATCTGGACGGCCTTGCGCTCGCCTGGGAGTACCTGCGCAGGCATCCCGACTACCGGCTCGACTGGCTGCGCCGCCATCGTCGGCCACAGGCGGCACAGGAAGCGGCACAGCGCTGGGGCCTGCGCCTGCTGGAAGACCCGGCCCTGGATGCGCGCGACGCGCATCCGGCCTGGCTGCCAGGCCACGTCGCCGTGGTGCAGCTCTACCCCGATGCCGATCCCCCGCTGGATGCGGCAGCGTTCGCGTTCTGGCGCATCCCCGGCCACAAGCAACTGTTCCACGACGGCAAGAAGCTCGCGCTGATCGCGCGCAGCCCAGGCCATTGCCTGCGCTTTGCGCTGGCGGCTGGCCTCGAAGACGGAATGGCCGTGGCCTATGCCCAACGGAGCGGCACTGCCGCGCCTGTGCGCGGTCATGCACGCGGCGCGACCTTCGCTGCCACCACGCCCAGGCCAACACCTTCCGCGCTGCTGGAACTGCACACCTTGCAGGCGCTCGACGCGACCCTCGCGGGCGCGTCCTTGCGCGATGTGGGCGAAGGACTGTTCGGTGCCGACGCTGCGGCCGACTGGTACAGCGACGGCGGCCTGCGCTCGAAGGTGCGCCGCCTGGTGCGGCGCGGCGATGCGCTGATGCGCGGCGGCTATCGCCACCTAGCACAGCTTCCGCCACTTGAGAAGGGTCGTTTTGATGTGGACGCAAAACGACCCTGAGTAGAAGGGCCGCGTTTTCTGAGACTGCCTCCATCCGGTCGCGCTGTGTGGCCGGGCGCTTTCAACCGATGGAGGTTCACACCATGCGTCCCGTTCCCTTGCGGCCTGCCGCCACTGTCTCGACCGCTGCTGCGCAGCCCCAACGCTATCTCACCAACGACGAAGCCGCCGAGTACCTGCGGCTGTCGCCGCGCACGCTGGAAAAGCAGCGCGTGATCGGCGGCGGCCCGCGCTTCCGCAAGTTCGGCCGGCGCGTCATGTACGCCGTGGCCGACCTCGATGCCTGGGCCGCCGACCGCAGCTTCGAGACGACTTCCGATCCCGAATACGCCGAGCACCACTCGGCCGACAGCCGTGCGCGCTGATCGGCGGCGCGCGGCAGGCCATCGCCATGTCCAGCACCGCGCTGCCGTCCCGGCAGCGGCCGTTGCAGGAGCGCGAACAGCTCGACCTGTTCCGCGCCTTGCCCGGCGACATGGCGCCGCGCGACAGCCAGGACTTGATGGCCTATCCGTTCTTCTCGCTCGGCAAGTCCAAGCGGGTCAAGCCCATCGACTTCCGTGCGGGCAACGTGACGATTCGCGTGGAAGGCACGCAGGAGCACGGCATCGCCACGATTTGGGATGCGGACGTGCTGATATGGGCGGCCTCGCAGATCGTGGAAGCGAAGGACGCGGGCTTGCGCCCGTCGCGACTGATGCGTGCGACGCCCTACGAGATCCTGCGCTTCATCGGGCGCGGCAAGTCGCTGCGCGACTACCAGCGCCTCAAGGCCGCGCTCGATCGGCTGCAATCGACCACGGTGGCCACGTCCATCCGCGAGACGACAGGCCGGCGCCTGCACCGCTTTTCGTGGATCAACGAATGGAAGGAGCTGGCCGACGCCAGCGGCACGCCGCTGGGCATCGAGCTGATCCTGCCGGACTGGTTCTTTGCGGGCGTGCTCGACGCCGCCCTGGTGCTGACCATCGACCCGGCGTATTTCCGGCTGACGGGCGGCATCGAGCGGTGGCTGTACCGCCTGGTGCGCAAGCACGGCGGCAAGCAGGCATACGGCTGGCAGTTCGACTTCCGCTACCTGCACCAGAAATCCGGCAGCACCGCCAAGCCCTACGACTTCGCCTGCGACCTGCGCGCGCTCGTCGCGCGGCAGTCGCTGCCCGGCTACGTCTTGGGCATCGAGCGGATGCCCGACAACGGCATGGAGCTGCTGACCTTCCGGCCCGTGCCGCATACGGCACGGGGATAACTCCGGGAGAACCTGTGAACAGTGTCGTGCTATCAGGCGTGCGGGGTATCGTGCTATCAGGCGTGGAACTGTCGTGCTATCAGGCGTGCCGATCGGCCGCAATCCCGCGTCAGTATTGGGTTTGTGCGCCCTCTAACTTCCCTAACTTCATTTCTCTAACTTTTAGTAGAGAAACGCCGCTGCGGTGGACAACCACCACGCGGCCACAAGCGCAGCAGCAAAAGCCTGGCTTTCCAACACGGAGGGCCGCGCCATGATCGTCGCTCTGCTCAACCAGAAAGGCGGCGTGGGCAAGACCACGCTCGCCACGCACATCGCCGGCGAGCTGGCGATGCGCGGCCAGCACGTCGTCCTGCTGGACGCGGACCCGCAGGGTTCATCGCTGGACTGGACACAGCGCAGAAGCCAGCAAGGCTTGCCACGGCTGTTCAGCGCCGTGGGCCTCGCACGCGAAACACTGCACCAAGAGGCGCCAGAACTCGCCAGACGGGCCGATCACGTCGTCATCGACGGCCCGCCACGCATCGCGGCACTGGCGCGCTCCGCGCTGCTGGCGGCCGAGCGCGTGCTGATCCCCGTGCAGCCCAGCCCTTACGACCTGTGGGCCAGCGCCGAGATGGTGGCGCTGATCCGCGAGGCACAGGTGTTTCGGCCTGCGCTGCGCGCGGCCTTCATCATCAATCGGCGCGTCAGTACCACGGTGATCGGGCGCGAAGCGCGCCAGGCGCTGGCCGACCAACCGCTTCCTGCGCTGCTCGCGGAAGTGCATCAGCGCATCGTGTTCGCCGACAGCGTAGCCGCTGGCCGGCTTGCACGCGAGACGGCGCCGGACAGCGCCGCCGCACGCGAAATCACCGCGCTGGTGGACGAACTGCTGTGGTGGCCGACATGACAGCGAAGCCACCGATACGCGCAAAGCGCGTCGGCATCGGCGCGCGTCCGCCCGCGAATCCGCACGCCGAGGCGTGGATTCGCCAGGGCGACGCCGATGCGTTGGGCAAGGGCGACCTCTACACGGCCCGCCTCACGCTCGACATCACGCCCGCGATGCGGGCGCGCATCAAGGTGTCGGCCTTCACGCAAGGCGTGACCGTCGCCGACCTGCTGCGCGGCTTGCTGGAGCGGGAGTTTCCCGAGAACCACAGGGAGAAAACGCCATGACTGCATCCGCTTCGTCGGCCGCTGGCGCGGCCACAACTGCGCCGCAGCCGTCACTGGCCATGCTCGCCGGCCAGCCTGCCAGCGCGCCGCTGACGCGCGTGGCGCTGGCCTACATCGAACCGCGCTTCAAGCTCTACCTGCGCTTCGGCGAACCTGCGCGCACGCATCAGCTCGACCGCTGGCGGCGCTGCGCGGTGTTCCTGCCGGGCGCCATGTTGTGCCGCATCCGCTGGCAGGCCAACGACTACGGCACCGTTCGCTGGCAGCTCATGGTGATGCAGGCTTGCACACCGCTGGATGCGGCGCAGCGCATCCCCGGCGTGCAGCCGGGCGCGCGCCTGCTACTCCACGCCGAAGGGGAGAACCAGGTGCGCGCCGTGCTGGAGCGCATCGACGCCATCGAGGCGCTGGGCATCGCGCCCGTCGGCGCCTCGCCCACGTACTGGCGCACGCTCGCCAACCGGCTCGCTGCGCGCTTGCCGCTGCCCGAATACACCGCCGAGCGGCACGCCGCCTGGCTGACCGGGAGGGCGCTGCCATGACGCTTCCATCCGCCGTTGCCGGTGCAGCGGGCATTCCGCTGCGTCCTCGCTCGCGCCTGCGCGCTCGCCTCGTGCTGGCGGGCCTGTCCGCCTGCGGCCTCGCTGCGCTCGCTTGGGCGTCTTTCGTGCATCCGATGCCGCGCCTGATCTATAACCCGTCCGACAGCGTGGCGGTCGGCTGGTATCGCGTTGATCCGCGGGGGCACGGCTCCGGCTCGCTGCCACGCCCCTTGTCCGTGGGCAGCATCGTCCTGACCACGCTGCCGCCAGACACCGCCGCGCTGGCCGCGCAGCGCGGCTACCTGCCGGCGCGCGTGCCGCTGCTCAAGCGCGTGGGCGCCGTCGCACCGCAGGAGGTGTGCATCACTGGTCGCATAGTCCGCATCGACGGCGTGCCTTCGGCCGCCGTGCTGCCTGCTGACCGCTGGGGCCGGGCGCTGCCATCCTGGCAGCAGTGCCGCCGCCTTGAACCCGGAGAACTGTTCCTGCTCAGTGTGACCAACCCGGCGTCGTTCGACAGCCGGTATTTCGGGCCGGTCAGCACATCCGCCGTGATCGGCGTCGCGCATCCGGTCTGGCTGGAATCCCGCCCATGAAGGCCGTCGATTCGCTGCACGTCGCCGTGCATCTCATCGTGCCATCGGGCGTGTCGTTCTGCTGTTCGTCGCCGTGTCGTCGCGCGTGCAGTGCGGGTGTATTCGCACCGCACTTCGCGCTGTCTTCGGCGCAGCCGTCCAACGTGCAGGCGTCTTGCCTCGAACGCGCCCGGCCTGGGGCCGTGTCCGCGTTCGCCGGCGCGCTGGCTGGCTACGCAGCAGCGCCGCCGGGCCGACGCTGCCCGGAGCGACAGCGAGGGGCAAAGGCGGAAGGCAAGACAAAAGGACGCGGCACCTGGCCGCGTCGAAAGCCTGTCTGCACGTGGGGGGACGCGGCACGGAGCGGCTTTGCCGCCGTGCCGCGTGGGGCGCGAGGCCCGCGCCAATGCTGACATGTCCGCGTGCTTCACACGACAGGACACGCCGTAGCTTACGGGGAGCGCAGCCATGACCGACCGCCGCGACGACGATTTCCGGGTGCGTCCGAGTGCCCCGAAGAATCGTGGCAAGGGCCAGGGCCAGAGCTTCGTTTCCAAGGTGCTCAAGCAGACCGGCAAGGCCAGCGGCGGCAAGTCGGCGGTGCACCGTCCCGGCACTGGCCAACGGCCCGGCTCGCGGCTTGGGCGCGGCCACACGGCGGCGCGCTTCGCGGGCGCGAAGCTGACGCCCATGTCGCGGCGCGTGACCATCAAGACCCTGTTGGTCAATCAGCGCAACGCCAGCCCCCAATCTCTGGCGAAACACCTGCGCTATATCGAGCGCGACGGCACGGGCCGCGATGGCGAACCTGGCCTGGCCTATGGCCCGCAGACCGACGAAGCCGACCTCGATGCCTTCAAGGAACGCTGCCAGGACGACCGGCATCATTTCCGCTTCATCGTTTCACCTGAAGACGGTGCGGAGCTGGACGACCTGCGCACCTACACCCGGCACCTGATGAACCGGATGGAGGCCGACCTGGGGACGCGGCTGGATTGGGTGGCGGTGGATCACTGGAACACCGACAACCCGCACACCCACCTGATCGTGCGCGGACGCGACGACACCGGCAAAGACCTCATCATCGCCGGCGACTACATCGCCCACGGCTTCCGGCATCAGGCCGCCGAACTGGCGACGGAATGGCTGGGGCCACGCACCGAACTGGAGATCCAGCAGACCTTGCAGCGCGAGGTGGAGCAAGAGCGGTGGACGAGCCTCGACCGCACATTGCAGCGCGAGGCCGGCGAGGATGGCCGGGTGCAGATCGAACGCTTCAACGAACCCCGGCTGCAACGCCAGCGCCTGCTGCTGATCGGCCGCCTGCAACGCTTGCAGCGTCTGGGCTTGGCTGACGAGACTCAGCCGGGCACCTGGGCTATCCATGCGGACGCGGAGAAGACCTTGCGCGCCCTGGGCGAGCGCGGCGACATCATCCGCACCATGCAGCGGGCCATGCGCGGCGAGCCGCGCGAGCTGGCGGTGTTCGAGCCGGGCGACGATGACCGAACCATCCTCGGCCGCGTGGCCGCGAAGGGGCTGGCCGACGAGCTGCACGACCGCGGCTATCTGGTCATCGACGGCACCGATGGCAAGGCCCACTACGTCGCGCTCAACGCCCGCGACGAGCTGGCGAACTATCCCGCTGGCGCGGTGGTGGAGGTGCGCGGTTCCGCCGAGGTGCGCGCCGCCGACAAGAACATCGCCGCGCTGGCGAGCGATGGCCTGTACCGCACCGATCATCACCTGGCGATCGAGCAAGGCCGGGCCAAGCCCGACCGCGATCCGCAGGAAGTCGTCGCCGCCCACGTCCGCCGGCTGGAAGCCTTGCGCCGCGCTGGCATCGTCGAGCGCGTGACCGATGGCTTATGGAAGGTGCCGGACGACTTGGCCGAACGCGGCCGCCAGTACGACGCGCAGCGTCTCGGCGGTGTCGCCGTGGAGTTGAAATCACACCTGCCTATCGAGCGGCAGGCCCGCGTGATCGGCGCGACCTGGCTGGATCAGCAGTTGATCGGCGGTGGCCGAGGGCTAGGCGAAATGGGCTTTGGCGGCGAGGTCAAGAACACGCTGCAACAGCGCGCCGACTTCCTGGTCGAACAGGGGCTGGCTGAGCGACGCGGGCAGCGCGTGATCCTCGCCCGGAACCTGCTGGGGGCGCTGCGCAACCGGGAATTGGCGCAGGCAGCGAAGGACATTGCCGCCGAAACCGGCCTGGAGCATCGGCCCGTGGCGGATGGGCAGCGGGTGGCCGGCATCTACCGGCGCAGTGTCATGCTCGCCAGCGGGCGCTACGCCATGCTGGACGACGGCATAGGGTTCAGTCTGGTGCCGTGGAAACCAGTGATTGAGCAACGCCTTGGTCAGTCTATTAGCGCCACCGTCCATAGCCACACGACGTCCTGGCATCTTGGCCGAGGACTAAGCAGATAGCAGGTCCGGTATCGGAACTGCTGAGCCCAAGAAGGGGGGATTTGGTGACTCTCGGCTTGCCAGGACTCGGACGTCCGTGCACCTCTCTGATTAATCAGTATGTCGACCAAACCGTGGATAAGGGAGATGTCCCTCCTGTAGCACTCTGACGCAAGACGCAGCGTGATCCGTTGCGATTGGCAGGATTTAGCGATTCGCGGTCCGTTGTTAATAGCAATCATTCGCATCAAAAAACTAACATGGACGTCCTACGGCTGCGCGTATCGAACACCGGCCTGAAACGAACTCTGCCAGGGCAATTTCGTGGCTCGTGCACGTCTATTCAGCTTGTTTGGATTCCTTTGTTTTGCGTCGCTGTTCGTCGGCGTGACGCACATCTCGTGGTCGCAGGTTTTCGCAGTTTCCGGTGATTCATGGCTGACGCTAACGGTAAGCCGTATTCCCCGCTTGGCAGCACTCGTCTTGACCGGGGTGGGGCTATCCATTTGCGGCGTGATTCTTCAGCAGATTGTTCGGAACAAGTTTGCCGAGCCTGCGACCTCTGGCGGCCTGGATGCAGCGAAACTGGGAATTCTGCTTTCGCTGGTACTCACGCCAGGGGCGGGGACCATAGGAAAGATGTTGTTCGCGCTGCTGTTCTGCTTCGCGGCGTGCATGCTCTATGTCGCGATTATCCGGCGAATAAAGTTCAGGAACACGGTGTTGGTTCCTGTCGTAGGGCTGATGTACGGCAGTGTCCTGAGCGCGGTCGCAGAGTTCTACGCCTATCGCCACAACATTGTGCAAAGCATGCAGGGTTGGTTGCTGGGTGATTTCTCCAAGATCGTCCAGGGCAACTACGAGATCATTTATCTGATCGTCCCCATCGTTTCGCTTACCTACCTGTTTGCCCATCGCTTCACGGTAATGGGGATGGGGGAAGACGCGGCGACCAGTTTGGGCCTGAACTATTCGGGGACTGCCGCCGTGGGTTTGCTGTTGGTCGCGGTCACTGTGTCCGCTTCCGTTATTGCGGTGGGGGCGATTCCTTTCGTCGGACTGGTGATCCCAAACCTGGTGGCGCTGCGCTGCGGTGAAAACCTACGCCGAACCTTGCCCATCGTGGCTCTATCGGGCGCGTCACTCCTGCTTGGGTGCGACATCGTTGGCCGCCTTCTGATCTATCCGTTTGAAGTACCCATCGGTATGACCGCAGGCGGCCTGGGCGGACTGCTGTTCCTCGTGCTGTTGTTGAGGAAGCTCAAATGACGCGCGTGCTCAACAGGTACTGGCTATGGACCCTGGTCATCGCGGCTGCGTTGATTTTCATCTTCGTCCAATCGGGTTTCGACTTTGAATATGTCATTCCCAAGCGCCTGAACCGTTTGGGAGCCATCGTGATCGGCGGAGTCTGCGTCGCAGTCTCTTCCATCGTGTTTCAGACCATTGCGGGTAACCGGATACTTACCCCTGCTGTCATGGGATACGAAGCGGTCTACTTGCTTCTTCAATCGTTGCTGACGCTGGTTCTGGGCGGGCATGGCCTGATCGCCATCGGCCGCAACGAGAGCTTTTTCCTCTCTATCGTCTTCATGCTGGCCTACTCGTGGGCCGTCCATCGCTACTTTTTCAAGGATGGCAGGCGCAACGTGTACTTCTTGCTGTTGGTGGGCCTGGTGCTGACCATGCTGTTCGGCACGATGATCCAGTTCATCCAGCTCAAGATCAGCCCGGGAGATTTCGGCATCGTCCAGGGGTTCATCTATGCGTCCTTCAACCGGGCGCAGCCAGAGCAACTGGCCTATGCGGCGGTGCTGCTCGCCGCCATCTCCATCGTCTTAGCGAAAACACTTCCTTCATTGGACGTTCTGGCGCTGGGACGCGAACAATCCTTGTCGCTCGGATTGGACTACAAGCGGAGCGTGAGGCTTTACCTGTCCATCATCGCGGCATTGGTGGCCGTCTCTACCAGCCTAATCGGGCCGACAGCCTTCATGGGGATCTTCGTCGCGAACATCACGTACTCGATGACCAAATCCACATGGCATCGCCTGACGCTCCCCACTGGATGCGCAGTGGCGGTCGGCATCTTCATCATCGCTCAGCTCCTGGTCGAGCACGTTTTCAACTACACGACCACCGTCAGCATTCTCGTCAACCTCGTATGCGGGGCCTACTTCCTCATGCTGATGGTGCGTACACGAGGTAATGCATGATCACGACGGAAGACCTTTGCAAGGCGTACAACGGAAAACCGGTGCTGTCCAATGTCAGCGTTCGGTTCCCTGCCGGAAAACTGACCTCCCTGATTGGACCCAATGGCGCAGGAAAGAGCACCTTGCTGATGTTGGTCGCGCGTTTGCTGGAGCCCACCAGCGGCGCGATCAGGATCGGCGATAGGACCGTTCTGGATTTCCGTCCCAGGGAGTACGCAACGCGTGTCGCCACGCTGCGTCAGGCACCCGATATCAACCTCCGCCTGACGGTCGAGGAGCTGGTGGCTTTCGGCCGATTCCCCTATACCCGCGGATCACTCGATGCACGTGACCAAAGGGAAATCGACGAAGCCTTGGCCTTTCTCTCCCTGGATGGATTGAGAGAGCGCTACATCGATGAGCTTAGCGGCGGCCAGCGCCAGATGGCGTTTCTGGCGATGACGGTGGCGCAGCAGACCGACTGCCTGTTGCTCGATGAGCCGCTCAACAACCTGGATATGAAGCATTCCGTGCAGATCATGCAGGCCTTGCGCCGCCTGTGTGACGAACGCGGCCGCACGGTGGTGATGGTGGTTCATGACATCAACTTTGCCGCCAACTATTCGGATCACATCGTTGCGATGAAGGGCGGCACCGTCAGTTTCAGCGGCCAGGCTGCCGAGGCCATTTCGGAACATCGGCTGCGTGAACTTTACGAGTTGGATTTCGAGATCATGCGCACCGCTCGCGGGTGCGTATGCAACTACTTCAAACCAGCAGGAGAACTAAGATGAAGTCGAATAGAAGCAGGTATTGGTGGGCCGCGGCCTTGCTCTTGGTTTCGGTGACCGCATTACAGGGCTGCGATGGCAAAGCCGGGAAGTCGGCGCAAACAGGAGCGAAAGATTTGGCTGCGCAAGAGCGCGCCGTTGCAGATTCAAACGTCATCACAGTGCAACACGAGTTGGGAACCACCGTTCTCAAGGCTCGGCCGAAACGGGTCGTTCCCTATGACATGAGCGTACTCGACTCTCTGGACCAGCTTGGAATTACGATTGTCGGTATGCCGAAGGACTATGTTCCCCGATTTCTCTCGAAGTACCAGGATAATCCGGCAATTCAGGATGTGGGCGGGGTTCTGCAGCCCAATCTCGAACAACTTTATGCAGTGAAGCCTGACTTGGTGTTGATTTCGCCTCTGGAGGCCGGTAGCTATCAGGAGTTGTCCCAGATCGCTCCAACGATCTACTTCGATGTGGACTACATGAACCAACACGGCGACTACATCGGTGGCGTCAAGAAGCAGCTCATGACGTTGGGGCACGTGTTCGGGGTGGAAGACCAGGCACGCAAGAAGATCCATGAGATCGAAACCAAGGTCGATCAAGCGCGTGCTGTTATCAAGGATCGCCCGGAGAAGGCGCTCATCGTGATGCACAACAACGGCGCGTTCACCGCGTTCGGTGTTCAATCTCGTTACGGCTTCATCTTCGATACCCTAGGTGTCAAGCCGGCCAGCCAGCACATCGAACCCGGACTGCATGGCCAGCCGATCTCGAACGAATTCATTCACGATGCCGACCCGGACATCATCTATGTCGTGGACCGGACCGCTGCCCATGATCGCAAGCCTGTAGATCCCAAGGCACTGGACAACCCATTGTTGCGGCAGACCAAAGCCTGGAAGACCGGCCGCGTGGTCTTCGTGAATCCGGATGTTTGGTATCTCACCGGCGCCGGCGTCACTTCCCTGGAAATGCTCATCGACGAAGTTCTGAAGGGCTATACCGGCTGATAGGACCACGCCTGCGCATTGTCTCCAGCGACGCTGCCATACCCCAGCGTCTACCACGCTGACGGATATCCCTTAGAGCGAGCAACTCGGTCTCCGTTGCGTTTCTGAATTCGAGGAGTTTATTGACATGGCAATTCATCGCCAGGGGCCGGCTTGCGCCCGAAAAAACCTTCACCACCCAATGACATGGCTCTACGCCTTGCTCCTACCGACCGTTCTACCTGCATATGCGGCTTCCACGGAGACAGAAGGGGCCGTTGCGGTATCGCCGCAAAGCAGGGAGGAACGAAGCGGTGTTACGGTTCTCCCCGCGGTGACGGTTTCCGCGCAAAGACCAGGAGCCGATACAGAAGGGACTGGCTCATACACCACCGGGACAACCAAAGCGGCCACGGGACTGAGCCTTTCGCCGCGAGAAACTCCGCAGTCGGTGACTGTCGTGACGCGTCAGCGTATGGACGATCAGCAGTTGAACTCAGTGAAGGATGTTCTGGAAAACACGACCGGGATCAGCTCGACCACATTGGACACGGAACGTGTTTCTTACTATTCGCGTGGTTTCAGTATCGACAGCTTTCAGTACGATGGCGTGCCCACGACATACATTCCCGGATCGTTCCTGCCAGGTGAGGGGGTGCTGGACACGGCATTTTACGATCGGGTCGAGGTGGTACGTGGAGCCACTGGTCTGCTGCAGGGGGTCGGCGATCCGTCAGCCTCGGTCAACCTCGTTCGCAGGCGGCCGTTGCGTGAGTTCTCTCTGACTGGTTCGCTGGGGGCTGGTTCTTGGGACAACTATCGGGGGGTGTTGGACGTGTCCACGCCGCTTACCACCTCCGGCAATGTCCGTGCACGGGTGGTAGCTGCCTATCAGGACCGCAATTCCTTCCTCGACTATTACCAGCAGCGTCGGCAGGCCTTCTACGGTGTGGTCGAGGCAGATCTGACGTCGAGCACGACCCTGAGCCTGGGCCACGAATACCAGGATAGCGACCCGAAGGGGATTACCTGGGGTGGCCAGTCGCTGTTCTATTCCGATGGATCGCGCACCGATTGGTCCCGGTCCAAGAACACCGCGCCGCGTTGGAGCCATTGGAGCAACCGGATCAATACGACCTTCGCGCGCTTGGAACATGAGTTCGATAACGGATGGAGCGTTCGCGCCAACGCGGAGCACCGACGTGTGGACAGCTCAAGCGAGCTGTTCTCGATGAACGGCTATCCGGATCGCGCCTCGGGGGAAGGTTTGTGGCCGATTGCCCTGGGAGGCCGCAGCAATAGTCGGCAGAACAATTTTGACGTTATGGCCTCTGGACCGTTTGCGTTGTTCGGGCGTGATCACGAACTGATGGTTGGCGCGTCAACGTCCCGGCTCCGTGCACATGACAACTCTGCTTTCATCTTCCCGACGGACCCTATCGGTAGCATCTACGACTGGAATGGCAACTATCCAAAGCCCGACTTCGCCAGCTTTCCGCACGACGCATCCAGTACGACCATCAAGCAGACCGGCCTCTATAGCGCGGCCCGCTTCTCGTTGGCTGACCCGCTCAAGCTGATTATCGGTGCTCGGCTGAGCAACTACGAAATGGAGCGGGACAGCAGCAGGGGGGAGCCATTTCACTATAAGAAGGACAACAAGCTGATCCCGTACGCGGGGTTGGTCTACGACATTGACGATACCTACTCGGTGTACACCAGCTACACGGAAATCTTCAAGCCGCAGACCGATCGCGACCGCAACGATAAGGTGCTTGGGCCGACCAAGGGGAAAAATACCGAGGTTGGCATCAAGGGCGAGTATCTGGACGGTCGTCTGAACGCGTCCTTCGCAGTGTTCGAGGCTCGACTAGACGGTGTGCCGCAGATTGACAGCGGCCATCTGCTTCCCGACGGTTCTCAGGCGTATTACGCGGCCAACGGCACCAAGTCGCGAGGATTTGACATCAATGTTCAGGGCGAGATTGCGCGTGATTGGAACCTTTACGCGGGCATCTCTCATTTCACAGCATCGCAAGGCGACGGCCAGCGCTTGAGCACGCAGATTCCTCGAACGACGGCGCGCCTGTTCACCACTTACCGGTTACCGGGTGACTGGAATCGCTTGACGATCGGCGGTGGGGTGAACTGGCAGAGCCGCTTTTATGGGACGGCGACGGGACCTCAAGGAGAAGTCCAAGTTGGCCAGGCTTCTTATGCGCTCGCCTCGTTGATGGCACGCTACGACGTCTCGAAAAACACCACCATCACGGCGAACGTCAACAACCTGTTTGATCGCAAGTACTACACGATGACGGGGTTCTACAACCACTACCTGTACGGCGAGCCTCGTAACTTCATGGTGAATATGACGTACAAGTTCGAGTAATCCGAACGTCCCTACGGCTCTTCGCCTTGTGTGAGTTCCGCGAAGTATCGCGCAGGGGGCTTTCCGACAGCCTTCTTGAACATGGTGATGAAGGCGGTGACCGAGTCGTAGCCCAATTGGTCCGCTACTCGCTGAACCGTCTGCCCGGAGGAAAGCTGGCGCATGGCAACGATTAAGTGCAGTTGCTGGCGCCAGCGGCCGAACGTCAGGCCTGTCTCCTGTTGGACGAGTCGGGCTAGCGAGCGTTCGCTCATGGCGACCAGCTTGGCCCAATCGGCAAGTGTCCTTCGATCCGCTGGATCGTCCGAGAGCATCTTCGCAATCTTGCGCATCCGAGGTTCGTTCGATGTTGGCAGGTATAGCTGCTCGACCGGCATTTGTGCGAGTTCCTCCAGAAGCACGACGGCCTTGCGTCCCACTCGGCTGTCTGGAAGGTACTCGGGAGCCTGGTCAGCCATGTGCAGCACCAACTCGCGCACCAGGGGAGTGATGGAGAGCGTGCAGCATTGGTCTGGCAATTGCGCTGCACCTGGTTGCACGAAGAGGTAACAAATCCGTGCGTTTGCGGTGGCGCGAACACTGTGGGGCATTTGTCCTGGAATCCACACGGCACAGCGCGGGGGAACCATCCAAATCGCATTAGGTACTTCGCAGGTCACGCCACCCTTCAGAGCAAGGACTAGCTGTCCTTGTCGATGTTGATGTACCGGGACTTCGCTCTTTTGCTCGGCGATGTTCACACGCATCCCCACTACTGGGCCGCGCACCTTGGTTTCGTCGAAATTTCTCAACGACGGTTCTAGCGACATGGCCATTGGAATTACCTTGGCAGAATTTAGCGATCTGTTGTCATTCTAGCTAAATTCATATTTAGGTCCAAGCGATAGATTGCGGTACTGATTGTCTGTTTTTGGAGTTATGAATGAGTAATCGTGATGCAGCCTTGGCGGTTGCCCGACCAGCTTTGCTGATAGCAGGGCTCCTTTTGATCGCGACCAACCTGCGTGCGCCCATTACGGGCGTTGCTCCCGTTCTGGAGACACTGCAGTCGGCGTTTGCGCTGTCGCCGGCACAAGCGGGGCTCTTGACGACGCTACCGTTGTTGGCGTTCGGCATCATTTCTCCCTTTGCCGCGATGTTCGCGAGGGAATACGGACTGGAGCGTTCGCTGTTCGGGGCGCTACTGCTTATCGCGGCCGGCGTGGTGGTCCGATCCGTCGGGCCTGTGTGGACCCTGTATCTGGGCACGGCCACCATCGGTGTCGGCATCGCCGTGGGCAATGTGCTGCTCCCCAGCCTGGTCAAACGTGACTTCCCGGCAAAGGTGCCCACCGTTATGGGCGTCTGCTCCATTGCCATAGGCGGCGCGGCCGCGCTGGCATCCGCGAGTGCCGTGCCGCTGGGACATGCGTTCGGCTGGCAAGGCGCGCTTGGCGCTACCTTCGTCTTTCCGTTGGTTGCCGCCCTGGTGTGGTCCAGCCAGTTGGGGTCTCATACCGCGCCGGCCAAGGGAACTGCCTCGGCCCCTCATGGTGGACGGGTATGGCATTCCGCATTGGCGTGGCAGGTGACCTTGTTCATGGGCATTAATTCACTGGTGTATTACGTGTTGGTCGCGTGGCTGCCGTCCGTTCTGACTTCCTCGGGTATTTCTCCGGAGGTTGCCGGCTCGCTTCATGGTGTCATGCAATTCGCTTCGGCAGTGCCCGGCCTCCTGCTTGGTCCCATCGTCAGCCGTATGAAGGACCAAAGGCTGGTCGCCGCCATTATGGGTGGGCTGATGGCCGTGGCCCTTCTCGGATTCTGCGTGGCGCCGTCCTGGGCCTCCTTGTGGGCGTTCTGCTTCGGCCTGGGCTCTGGCGGTGGTGTGCTGCTGGCGTTGATGTTCATGGGCCTGCGGGCTAACAGCGCCCACCAGGCCGCGTCGCTTTCAGGCATGGCCCAGTGTGTTGGCTACTTTCTGGCGGCATGCGGTCCGACGCTTGCGGGCAAGCTCCATGACCTCACCGGTAGCTGGATTGCCGTTCTGTATATCGGCATGGGGCTCTCGATCGTGATGGTGATCTTTGGCTTGCTTGCAGGCCGCTCTCGAACGATCGGGGGTGAGCATCCGCAAGCTCGTCATTGATGTCATCGCTTGCGCCGTCCACCGCTATGCAGGGGGCAGCGCTTTGGGAACTACAGGTTCGTGAGGTAACGAAATGAGCAGCAAGACGACCTTTCTAAATATCTCCAGCACCTCCGCCGACTGGCGTGGGCTGGCGCTTTCCAACTTCGGACTTTCACCATTCGTATTCCACGACATGCTGTTTGCGTCCGTTGAGGGGTTCATACAAGGCATCAAATTTCCAGAGAGCGATCCGCGCCGGCTGCAGGCCTTTCATCTGAGTGGCTGGGATGCAAAACAACTCGGAGATCTGGCGGATCGCAGTGGTGCCTACTGGAACCGCCAATGCTTGCCCTACGGCTCAACGCAGCATCATCAGCTTATTGAGTCCGCTATTCGGGCACGAATCGATCAATCCATAGGATTGCAGAGGGCACTGCTGTCCACGAATGGGCTGGAACTGGTCCACGATACGGGTCGGGCAGAAGCGCCGACGACATCGCTGCCTGCCATCGTTTTTTGTCGAATTCTGACTGCCATTCGCGAGGAACTGCTGTGTGCACGCCTAGCAGCATCGTGACCCCTCGACTCGCTCGGGTACTCAATTGTTCAATGGAGCAGACTGACTATGAACCTTAACCCTCAGAACTTCTTGGTGCATGACATTAGCCACCATCCGATGGTCGTCTTCAGGAACGACTCTGCTAGACCTGGCTACGCAAAGCAATGGGAGGCCGAAACGGTTTCGCTTATTCGGTACGGGGTGCCTTTCGTCATTGTGTATGACCAGCTTCGCGGAGATGAAGATCAACAGGACCTAAGGCACAGGGCGTTGTGGCTCAAGCAGAACAAAGCGGAGATGAGCCGAGTGTGCAAGGGATTCATCAGTATTGAGCCCGACCCTGTGCGCCGAGAGGAGGCAAGGCAGATGGGGGGGATGCTGGCAAGAGCGTTCGGTATGCAACATGAGGCGGTCGAAACGCAGGCCGAGGCCCGCAAGCTTGCCGAATGCTGGGCATCCGAGCCATCCCCAGGTAGATAGTTCCCATGGAACTGCGGCACCTGCGATGCTTTCTTGCCGTGGCCGAAGAGCTGCATTTTGCACGCGCGGCTGAACGACTGCATATCGAGCAATCGCCTTTGTCGCGGACTATCAAAGAGCTGGAAGAGGAGTTAGGTGCCCAGCTTTTCGTGCGGACTACCCGAAATACCCGGCTGACTCGTTCTGGAAATATGTTCCTGGAGCATGTTCCACGCGTATTTGCAGCGTTGCAGCAGGCACGAGACAGTGTGAAGGCTGCCGCTAATGGATTTCACCGTCAATTGCGTGTTGCCTTGTCGGATGGAATCTCACCGTCTCGCCTACCAGCGCTACTGGCGCTGTGCCGGCAGGAAGAGCCCGACGTTGATATTCGCCTCTTCGAAATTCCTTTGTCACAGCAGATCAAGGGGTTGCACGATGATCTGTACGATGTTGGATTTGCACAGTCGAATGAGGTAGGCGACGGCATCGTCGCCACGCCTGCCTGGAGCGATACGCTCATGGTCGCGGTGCCGGCGCGGCATCCGCTGCTGGCTCATAAGCGAATTCCCCTGGAAGAACTGCTGCGCTATCCGCTCGTCTTGTGCGATCCACAGGTTTGTGAAGGTCATGCCAGACATGTTGATAGGGTGCTGCGTCGGATGGACACGGAACCGCTCATTGCGGAGCGAGTTGCTTCTTGCGATTTGATGATGGCGCTGGTATCGGCAGGCTTCGCACTTGGGCTGGCAGGTGCCGCGCATATTGCCGCTAGTCGTGAACCAGGCGTGGTAGGCCGGCCGTTGGCGGCACGTGTGCCGCCGCTGACGACCTACCTATTGCATCCCGAGGGCGAGCCTTCCGATGTACTGGTGCGCTTCATTGAGCGCGTCCAGGCCATCGAATCGCTGGAGCGCCCGAGGCTGCTCCCTGGCTGCAGTCTTGATCTCCCAGAGGAGCCTGCGCGATGAAAATGACAATTCCACTCTTGCTAGTCGCGACATTGACTGCCTGCGGCCAGTCCGAAGCACCGCAGAAAGCCACCAATTCGGAGGCAGATATCCCGACTGTGGAAGAACTTGCAGCCAACCCCGGACGGCTAAAGGAACTGCGGCAGCGATGCAAGACCGATCGCCCCAAGCTGGGCGATATGCTGTGCAACCGGGTCGCCGAAGCCACGCGAAAGCGGTTCTATGGCGACGGCGAAACCACATACACACCGCCGAAGGAATCGCCCAAGTTCTGATCGTTGACGGTTCGCCGCATCGCCTTCAACTTTCTGTTTGACACGCCGCAATGCGCCCACGCTTGCGGCGTTTTTATTTGACTCGCCACCACGCTCATTCTGCCAATTTCATCGACTTTTCTGCTGAAAACGGTCTTTGACCGGCACTGACCCGGCACCGAATCTGACGCTTGCGGCACGTCCTTGTGCCGCTCTTTCCATGAGGAAAAGGCGCAGGAGAAATCGGAGGCCAGGTCATGCAGGGGACGAACGTGCTGTTCGGTCAGATTGCCGTGGTATTCGGCATCGTGATCGCCGGAGTGTGGAGCGCCACACAATGGACAGCAGCAGCCCTTGGCTACCAACTACGCCTTGGCTCGCCCTGGTTTGATTTCTTCGGCACGCCGGTCTATCAACCGTGGCGGCTGTTCGAGTGGTGGTTCTTCTTCGACGCCTACGCGCCGCGCGTGTTTGATACCGGCGGCGCCATCGCGGGCGGCAGCGGCCTTGTCGCCGTGCTGGTGGCGATTGGCATGTCGATCTGGCGCTCGCGGCAATCGCGCCTGGTCACGACCTACGGCTCGGCCCGTTGGGCAAACGCGGATGACATTCGCAAAGCCGGCCTCACACAGCCGGCCGGCGTGTTCCTCGGCCAGCACGATCGCCAGTACCTGCGACATGAAGGCCCGGAACACGTCCTGACCTTCGCGCCTACGCGCTCGGGTAAGGGCGTGGGCCTGGTAGTGCCCACCTTGTTGAGCTGGCCCGCGTCGGCCGTCATCCACGACATCAAGGGCGAGAACTGGCAGATCACCGCCGGCTGGCGCTCGCGCTTCTCGCATTGTCTGCTGTTCAACCCGACCGATGCGAAGTCGGCCGCCTACAACCCGCTGCTGGAAGTGCGGCGCGGCGCGCATGAAGTGCGCGACGTGCAGAACATTGCGGACATTCTGGTTGATCCCGAAGGCGCACTGGAGAAACGCAACCACTGGGAAAAGACCTCACATGCGTTGCTGGTCGGCGCCATTCTGCATGTGCTCTACGCGGGCGAGGACAAGACGCTGCGCGGTGTCGCCAACTTCCTGTCCGACCCGGCCAGCCCCTTCGAGCTGACCTTGCGCCGGATGATGACCACGCCCCACCTGGGCGATGGGCCGCATCCCGTCGTCGCTTCGGCGGCGCGCGAAGTGCTCAACAAGTCTGACAACGAACGCTCGGGCGTGTTGTCCACGGCCATGTCATTCCTCGGCCTGTACCGCGATCCCACGGTGGCTGAAGTCACTTCGCGTTGCGACTGGCGCATCGCGGACCTGATCGCGGCCGAGCATCCGGTATCGCTGTATCTGGTGGTTCCGCCTTCGGACATTTCGCGGACGAAGCCGCTCATTCGCCTGATCCTCAACCAGATCGGCCGGCGCCTCACCGAATCGCTCGATGGCTCCGACGGCATCGAGCGTCGCCACAAGCTGCTGCTGATGCTCGACGAATTCCCGGCGCTGGGCCGCCTGGACTTCTTCGAGACGGCCTTGGCCTTCATGGCGGGCTACGGCATTCGCAGCTTCCTCATCGCTCAGAGCCTGAACCAGATCGACAAAGCCTACGGCCAGAACCATTCGATTCTGGACAACTGCCATGTGCGCGTGACGTTCGCCACCAACGACGAACGCACGGCCAAACGCATTTCCGAAACGCTCGGCACCGCCACCGAGCTGCGTGCGCAGCGCAACTATGCGGGCCACCGGCTCGCGCCGTGGCTCGGGCATTTGATGGTGTCGCGCCAAGAAACAGCGCGCCCGCTGCTAACGCCGGGCGAGGTGATGCAGCTTCCGCCTGACGAGGCGGTGGTGATGGTGTCCAGCGTCGCACCGATCAAGGCCAAGAAGCTGCGCTACTACGCGGACGCCAATTTCAAGCGCCGCGTGCTGCCGCCGCCCGCGCTTGCGGGCGGGCAGTACGCCGACGCGCCGCCGCTGCGCCCGGACGACTGGAGCGGGCTGGCGATTCCGCCGACGCCTGCCATACCCGCCACGGCATCCGCCGATGGCCTGGGGAGCTTGATCGCCGACGACGGCGGCCCGCGCCGTCAACACGAGCTTTCCGAAGCCGTCGCCTACGCACCCGAGCTGGCCGCTCCCGCAGCCGACCTCGCGCTGCTCGATGACGACGACCTGCCGCTTCCCCTTCCTCGCCAGCTTGATCCAGCCATGCAGCGCACGGCCCGGCTGGCTTCCCTCGACCCCAACGACGGAATCGAGCTATGAGCCACTACCGCCTGAACCTCTTTATCCAGCCCGAGCACGCCAAGCGGCTCGATGAGCTTGCCGCCAAGAAAGGCGTGTCCAAGTCGTCCATCGTCGCGGCGGCGCTCGCATCGTGGCTGTCGCCCGATGCGGCCGACCAGCGCGAGGCGGCCATCGCTAAGCGGCTTGATCGCCTCTCGCGGCAGGCGGAGCGCATGGAGCGCGACCAGAACATCGCCATCGAGACGCTGGCGCTGTTCATCCGCTACTACCTGACCGTGAGCACGCCGGTTCCCGAGGCGCACCAAGACGCCGCTCGCGCTCAGGGCAAAGCACGCTTCGAGCAGTTCACCGAGCAGCTTGGCCGCCATCTGCTGCGGGGCCGAAGCCTGGTGCGTGACGTGGTGGAAGAACTGCACCCCGACCCGATGCGGATGGAGGACGCGGTGGCAGCCGCGCAAGCGCAGGAGCGTGCGTCATGAGCGCCGTGCCGCAATCCATGAGCGCCACGTCGCTCGACCGGCGTATCCAGATGCTGCGCACGGCGATGGGGCCGCTGATCGCTACCGCGCTGGAAGACCCCGACGTGGTGGAAATCATGCTCAACCCCGATCGCACCCTTTGGGTGGATCGCCTGTCGTCGGGCCGCGCGCCGATGGGCGTGGAGATGCCCGAGGCCGATGGCGAGCGGATCATCCGCCTCGTCGCGGCCCATGTCGGTGCGGAAATCCATCGCGGCCAGCCGCTGCTATCCGCCGAACTGCCCGAAACCGGCGAACGCTTCGAGGGCATCTTGCCGCCCGCCGCGCCAGGGCCAGCCTTCGCGCTGCGCAAGCGCGCCATCGGCGTGATCCCGCTGGAGCGGTACGTCATCGACGGGATGATGACCAGTGCCCAGGCGGGCTTTCTCGTTCGCGCCGTGCGCGAGCGCCAGAACATCCTGATCGCCGGCGCCACCAGCAGCGGCAAGACGACCTTGGCCAACGCGCTGCTGGCCGAGATTGCCGCCACGGGCGACCGCGTGTTGGTGCTCGAAGACACGGTGGAGCTGCAATGCGCGGCCCGCGACCACGTACCGCTGCGCACGCGCGCAGGCGTGGTGTCCATGACGGAGCTGGTGCGCTCGTCCATGCGCCTGCGGCCGGATCGCGTCGTCGTCGGCGAGGTGCGCGGCGCCGAGGCGCTGGATCTCATCAAGGTGTGGGGCACCGGCCATCCGGGCGGCATCGCAACGATCCACGCCGGCTCCGCGCTCGGCGCGCTGCTGCGCCTGGAGCAACTGATTCTCGAAGTGGCGGTGAACCCGCCGCGTGCGCTGGTCGCAGAGGCGGTCAACGTGGTGATCCACATCGCCGGGCGCGGACGCAAGCGCCGCATCGAGAGCATCGCCCGCGTCGTCGGTTTCGACGGCGTTGGCTACCAACTGGCGGACGCGATGGACACGCCGTTTCCCGAGCTGTCGCCAGTTCCCGATGCCGCATCCGCTGCGGCGACTTCCTCGTCTCCGTCCTTCAATCCCTTTGGAGAACTGCCATGACGCACGCCCATGCTTTCCGTGTTTCCGTAAATCCGACTTCTCACCTGTCCAACCTCGCGCGGCTGCGCTGCCTGGGCCGCCCTGCGGGGCAAGGGCTGCTGCTGGCCGCGCTACTGCTGTTCCTGGCCGGAACCGCGCAGGCCGCCGGCTCCTCAATGCCGTGGGAAGGCCCGCTGCAATCCATCCTCGAATCCATCCAGGGGCCGGTGGCTCGCATCGTCGCGGTCATCATCATCATCGCCACGGGCCTCGCGCTGGCCTTCGGCGACACGTCGGGCGGATTCCGCAAGCTGATCCAGATCGTGTTCGGCCTGTCCATCGCATTCGCGGCTTCCAGCTTCTTCCTGTCGTTCTTCAGCTTCTCCGGCGGGGCTGTCGTATGAGCGCCCTGGATACCTTCGCGGCCGGGTTCGAGGTGCCATTGCACCGCTCACTGACGGAGCCGATTTTGCTGGGGGGCGCACCGCGCACCGTGGCAATCGCCAACGGCACACTGGCCGCTGCTGTCGGGCTGGGCCTGCAATTGTGGATTCCCGGTGCCGTGCTCTGGATCGTCGGCCATTCGCTGGCGGTGTGGGGTGCGCGCGTCGATCCGCAGTTCATGGCCGTGTTCGCCCGGCACATCAAGCATCGCCCGCTGCTGGACGTGTGAGGGGAGAACGCCGCGATGCTGAACCTCGCCGAATACCGCCAGCGCCCGGCGCTGCTCGCCGACTGGCTGCCCTGGGCCGGGCTGGTCGCGCCGGGCATCGTCTTGAACAAGGACGGCAGTTTCCAGCGCACGGCCCGGTTTCGCGGGCCTGATCTCGACAGCGCGACGCAAGGCGAATTGATCGCAACGTCGGCGCGTCTGAACAACGCGCTGCGCCGGCTGGGTTCGGGCTGGGCGCTGTTCATCGAGGCCGAGCGCCGCGCCGCCGCCGACTATCCGCACTCGGAGTTTCCCGAGCCGCTGTCGTGGCTCGTGGACGAGGAACGCCGCGCCACCTTCGAGGAATCGGGCAACGACTTCGAGAGCGGCTATCACCTGACGTTGGTCTACCTGCCACCCGAGGAATCCCGCGCTCGCGCAGCCAAGATGCTCTACGAGAACACGCCGACGAATGGCGTGGACTGGCGCGAGCGGCTGCAAGCCTTCGTCGCGGAAACCGATCGCGTCTTCGACCTTTTCGATGGCGTGATGCCGGAAATCTCCTGGCTCGATGACAGCCAGACGCTGACCTACCTGCACGCCACTATCTCGACTCGGCGCTACCGCGTCGGCGTGCCCGAAGTGCCATTCCACATCGACGCGCTGCTGACCGACTCCGCGCTGGTCGGTGGCCTGGCGCCCATGCTGGGCGACCAGTACCTGCGCGTGGTGTCGGTGCGAGGCTTCCCGACCTCGACCTGGCCGGGGATTCTGGACGATCTCAACCGTCTCGGCTTTGCCTACCGCTGGAGCACGCGCTTTCTCTGCCTCGACAAAGCCGAGGCGGAACGAGAGTTGGGGCGCCTGCGCCGCCAGTGGTTTGCGAAAAGGAAGAACGTCATCGCGCTGCTGCGCGAAACTATCTTCCAGCAGGAAAGCCCGCTGGTGGATACCGACGCGAACAACAAGGCGGCTGACGCCGACGCCGCCTTGCAGGAGTTGGGCAGCGACCAAGTTGCCTTCGGCTACCTGACGGCGACCGTCACCGTCATGGACACGGACGCTGCTGTGGCGGACGAGAAGCTGCGCATGGTGGAGCGTGTCATCCAGGGCCGGGGCTTCGTGACCATCCCCGAAACGCTCAACGCTGTGGATGCGTGGCTGTCCTCCATTCCGGGCAATGCCTACGCCAACGTGCGGCAGCCCATCGTCTCGACGTTGAACTTGGCGCACATGATGCCCCTGTCGGCGGTATGGGCCGGGCCGGAAAAGAACGATCACCTCGACGGCCCGCCGCTGATCGTCACACGCACCGATGGCGCCACGCCGTTCCGGCTGGTGACGCACATCGGCGACGTGGGCCACACGCTGGTCGCGGGGCCGACCGGCATGGGCAAGTCGGTCTTGCTCGCCACGCTGGCAATGCAGTTCCGCCGCTATCGCGGCTCGCGTATCTTCGCGTTCGACATGGGCCGCTCGATGCGCGCCACGGTTCTCGGGCTGGGCGGCGAGCACTACGACCTCGGAACGGATGGCGAAATTGCCTTCCAGCCGCTCGCGCGCATCGACCGCGAGGGCTACCGCACCTGGGCGGCCGAATGGATCGAAGGCCGCTTGCTGCATGAAGGCGTAGTGGTCGGCCCCGACGAGAAAGCGGCTATCTGGTCGGCGCTGGGAAGCCTCGCCGGTGCGCCATTGGAGCAGCGCACGATGACGGGGCTTTCCGTGCTGCTGCAATCGAACACGCTGCGGCAGGCGCTGTCGCCCTATGTGCTCGGCGGTGCCCACGGCAAGCTGCTGGACGCCGACCATGACCGGCTGGGCATGGCCGACGTGCAGTGCTTCGAGATGGAGGAGCTAATGCACAGCAAGGCCGCCGTCATGGCCGTGCTGCATTACCTCTTCGCGCGTTTCGATGAACGCTTCGACGGTGCGCCCACGCTGCTGATCCTTGATGAAGCGTGGCTGTTCCTCGACGACCCGGTGTTTGCCGCGCGTATCCGCCAGTGGCTCAAGACCCTGCGCAAGAAGAACGTCAGCGTCATCTTCGCCACGCAGAGCCTTGCCGACATCAAGGATTCGAGCATTGCGCCCGCGATCATCGAGAGCTGCGCGAGTCGGATCTTCTTGCCCAACCCGCAGGCCATCGAGCCGCAGATTCGCACGATCTACGAGGGCTTTGGCCTCAACAGGCGTCAGATCGAAATCGTCGCCGCCGCGCAGCCCAAGCGCGACTACTACTACCAATCGCGTCTCGGAAATCGTCTGTTCGACCTCGACCTGGGGCCAGCCGCGCTCGCATTCGCGGGCGCATCCACACCGCAAGACCAACGCGACATCGACCACGTGCTGGCGCAGGCCGGCACACCCGGCTTCGCCGGCGCGTGGCTGCGCCATCGCGGCCTTGATTGGGCCGCTGACTTGCTGCTGTCCGCACCGGCGGCTGCTTCGTTCCTCAACCCCCAACCATTGGAGGTTTCACCGTGAAGATCAAGCCCCGTTTGCTGTCCGCCTCGCTCGCTGCCGCGCTGTCTGTGTCGCTGATGCTCGCACAGCCGGCGGCCGCCATCACTGTGTTCGATCCGTCGAACTTCGTGCAGAACACGCTTACAGCCGTGCGCACCCTGGAACAGATCAACAACCAGATCAACCAGCTCCAGAACGAAGCGCAGATGCTGATGAACCAGGCGCGCAATCTCGCCAGCCTGCCGTCCAGCGTGGTGAACCAGTTGCGCGCCAATCTGGCAACGACCGAGCGGCTGATCGCCCAGGCTCGCGGCTTGGCCTACGACGTGACGAATCTGGATCGGGAATTCGCGCGCCTGTATCCGCAGCAGTACGCCGCCACGATCAGCGGCGACCAGATGTACCGCGACGCGCAGGAGCGTTGGCGGAACACGCTCAACGGCTTGCAGACCACGATGCAGATGCAGGCCCAGGTGTCGCAGAACCTGGGCGAAGACGAAAGCGTGCTGGCCGACCTCGTGGGCAAGAGCCAATCGGCCGAAGGCGCGCTGCAAGCGATGCAGGCCATGAACCAACTGCTGGCCTTGCAGGCCAAGCAGTCGATCCAGTCGCAGCGGCTCCAGATCACGCAAGACCGGGCGACTGCGCTGGAACTGGCGCGGCAGGCGGCGGCCACGGAACGCGCCCGCGAGGTGCGGCGGCGTTTCTTGGGCGACGGTACGTCGTACACGCCGCAGCCCGTGACCTTCTACGGCAACTGACGGGAGGCCGCCATGCGATGCGTCCTCGCCCTGTGTGCCGCGCTGCTGGCCGCTTGCAGCGAGCAGTCGGCCGACAACCTTGCCGATGCCCTGGCCGCCGATCCCGTGCGGCTCAAGGCATTGCGCGCGCAATGCGCCGCCGACCGGCAGGCCACGGGCGAGGACGCCTGCCGCGCCGCCGCCGAAGCCTTCCGGCGGCGCTTCTTTTCCGGCCAAGCCGGGCCGGATGAATACCAGACGCTGGCCGATCTGCCGCCGATCCCGCCGAGTTTCGATGAGCCGGCCAATGGTGTGGCGCCGCCAGTTCCCGCCGAACCGGAGGACACGCCATGAATGACGTGACCATCATCGACCAATTCCTCAACACATTCGCCGCCTACATCGACTCGGGTTTCGGGCTGCTGCGGGGCGAAGTGGCTTTCCTCACAGCCACGCTGATCGTCATCGACATGACGATCGCTGGCCTGTATTGGGCCATGAGCCACGCCACCGGCCAGGGCGAGGACGTGATCGCCAAGCTGCTACGCAAGGTGCTCTACGTCGGTACCTTCGCCTACATCATCAATAACTTCAACTGGCTGGCCAGCATCGTATTCCGCTCGTTTGCGGGATTGGGCATCACCGCCACCGGCTCGGCCATCACGATGGAGAACTTCTTGCAGCCGGGCCGGCTTGCGAAGACCGGCATCGACGCCGGGGCGCCGATTCTGGAGCAGATCGGCAAGATGGCGGGCTTTCCCGAAGTATTCGTGAACCTCGACCCCATCGTGGTGATGTTCCTCGCGTGGCTGGTCGTGGTCTTGTGTTTCTTCGTGCTGGCGATCCAACTGTTCATCACGCTGATCGAGTTCAAGCTGACCACGCTCGCCGGATTCGTGCTGGTTCCATTCGCGCTCTGGAACAAGACCGCGTTCCTCGCCGAAAAGGTCTTTGGCAACGTGGTGGCCTCCGGCGTCAAGGTTTTGGTGCTGGCCGTGATCGTCGGTATCGGCTCGGGCTTGTTCGCTCAGTTCCAAGTCCATCCCGCCGAGCCGTCCATCGACCACGCGCTGGTCATCATGCTGGCCTCGCTCACCTTGCTGGCGCTGGGCATCTTCGGCCCCGGCATCGCCACGGGCCTCGTGTCCGGTGCGCCGCAGCTCGGCGCGGGCGCAATGGCCGGTGCCGCTATCGGCGCAGCCGGAACCGCAGTGGCTGTCGGTGCTGCCGCGACGGGCGTGGGCGGTGCGGTGGCCGCTGGTGCCCGCATGGCCCCGGCCGCCGCCAAGCTGGCCGGCAGCGGTGCGCGTGCCGCCACGTCGGCGGCTGGCAGCGCGAAGTCGGCGTTCCAGGCCGGTTCCGCCGCAGCAGGCGGCGGTGCCAAGGGCGCGATAGCGGGCCTAGGCAACGTCGCCAAGACCGGCACGCAGTCCGCCGGACGCGCTGCTGCATCCCGCGCTTCCGCTGCCGGGCAGCGGATGGCCGCTCCGTTCCGTGCTGGCTGGAATGGCTCGACGGCCGACGCTGGCGCGTCAACCGGCCAAGCCCCCGCAGACGGTGCCGCTGCACAGAAGCCGGAACAACCCGCTTGGGCCAAGCGGCTGCATCGCCGCCAGCAGCTCACCCATGCCGCGACCACTGCCGCCCACATGCTGCGCGGTGGCGATGGCGGCGGCTCCGGCCAAGGGCCGAGCCTGCGCGATTCCGACTCATAAGGAGAACAGACCATGCGATTCAAGAAACCGCAGGTGCGCTACGCCGACACGCCGCAACCTGCCACGCCGTACCAAGCTGCCGGCCAGGTGTGGGACGACCGTATCGGCTCGCCCCGCGTGCAGGCGAAGAACTGGCGACTGATGGCCTTCGGCTGCCTGATGCTCGCGCTGCTGATGGCCGGCGGCCTGGTGTGGCGCTCTGCGCAGTCCATCGTGACGCCCTACGTCGTGGAAGTGGACAACGCGGGTCAGGTACGCGCGGTCGGCGAGGCCGCCACGCCGTACCAGCCCAACGATGCGCAGACGGCGCACCACATCGCGCGTTTCGTGACGCTGGTGCGCTCGCTGTCCATCGACCCCATCGTCGTCCGCCAGAACTGGCTGGACGCCTACGGCTACACAACTGATAAGGGCGCGGCCGTGCTCAACGACTACGCGCGGGTCAACGACCCATTCGCGCGCATCGGCAAGGAGTCGGTGACGGTGCAGATCAACAGCGTCGTGCGCGCCAGCGACACGTCTTTCAACGTGCGTTGGACGGAACGCCGCTACGTCAACGGCGCCGCAGCGGGCCTGGAGCGGTGGACGGCCGTGGTGTCCATCGTGCTCCAGCCGCCGCGCACCGAAGAACGCCTGCGCAAGAACCCCCTGGGCATCTACGTCAACGGCCTGTCGTGGAGCCGCGAACTGGATTCTTTCGAAGGAGCCAAGCCATGAATGAGCTTTTCCGTAAATCCGCTTTTTCGGTGATCCTGCTTGCCCTTGCGGGCTGTGCCACGCAGGGCAAGCCGCCACCGACCATCTCGCTCGATGAGCCGGTGCAGGCCCAGCCGCTACCCGAGCCGCCTGTGCCGGTGGAGGTGGTGGCCGTGCCCGAGGTGTTGCCGATGCCGGCGCAGTTGAAGCCGTTGCCCGACGCAGAGGAAGTCAAGCCGGTGCCGGAACCGGCAGACGAGAAGGTGCGCGTCTCGCGCGCCAACGCCGAGGCCCGCGTCGCGCCCACGCGCGAGGGCTACGTCAACGCGATTCAGGTGTGGCCCTTCACCGATGGCGCGCTGTATCAGATCTATGCGGCCGTGGGCCGCGTGACCGTGGTTTCGCTCCAGCCGGGCGAGGAACTGGTGACGGTGGCGGCGGGCGATACCGTGCGCTGGATCGTGGGCGACACATCGAGCGGCAGCGGAGCCGACCTGCGCGTGAACGTGATGGTCAAGCCGATCCGCTCGGGCCTCAAGACTAATCTCGTTATCACCACCAGCCGCAGGACGTACCTGCTGGAGCTGACCTCAACGGAAAAGACGTGGATGGCGTCCGTGTCGTGGGAGTACCCGCGCGACCGGATGTTGGCTTTGCAGCGCCAGGCACAGACGGCCAGCGCCGCCGCGCCGGTCGATACCGGGCTGGCGCTGGAAAATCTGCGCTTCCGCTACGCGGTCAGCGGTAGCAACCCGCCGTGGAAGCCGCTGCGCGCCTTCGACGACGGCGAGAAGGTCTATATCCAGTTCCCGCCGGGCATCGCACAAGGCGAGCTGCCGCCACTGTTCGTCATCGGCGCGCAAGGCGACGGGCAACTGGTCAATTACCGCTTCCGTTCGCCGTACTACATCGTGGATCGGCTGTTCGGTGCCGCCGAACTGCGCCTGGGCGGGGACAAGGGCGACGTGGTGCGAATTGAGCGCACGGACGGCGTTGTGCGGAGGAACTGACCATGAGCCAGGACGACACCCCCGACCTCGCCACGCCTCAGGCAGGCAAGGTCGCGCCGGAAACGGTGGCGTTGCGCGCCCAGCCACGCCCGGTCACGCGCCTGAACCGGCGCACGCTGGCCATCCTCGTCGGCGGCCTGTCGGTCGCCGTCCTTGGGGCCACAATCTGGTCGCTACATCCGCAGCGACGCAGTGCGGGCGAGCAAACCGAGCTTTACAACGTCGATCGCGTCTCGAAGTCCGAAGGGCTGGACGGCCTGCCGGCCGACTACTCGAAGCTGCCGCCGCAAGTGCCCGAGCTGGGGCCGCCGCTGCCGGGCGACCTCGGCCCTGCCATCGTGAACTCGCAGCAGCCGGCCGTGGCCGCTTACGCGGCCCCCGGCCCTGATCCCAACGATGCCTTGCGCAAGGAGGCCGAAGCCGCTGCGGCTTCGTCGGTGTTCTTCCGCTCGGGCGGGCAAGGCCAGGCCGCCGCCACGGTGGCGCAGGCGACGCCGGGTGCGCCTGGTGGTGCAAGCGCTGTCGCGGCCTTCTACCCGCTCGCTGCCGGGCCGGCGTCAGTGGCGGCGCAGCCTGCCGACCCGACCGCCGTGCAGAACCGGCAAGATCAGAAGGAGGCGTTCCTGAAAGCCGGCTCCACGGAAATCCGCAATTCCGGCAATCTGGTGCTGCCGGCGTCGCCCTATCAGGTAATGGCCGGAACGGTGATCGCGGGCGCGCTGGTGACGGGCATCAAGTCGGACTTGCCGGGCGACGTGATCGCCACGGTGACGGAGCCGGTCTACGACACGGCCACCGGCAAGTTCCTGCTGATCCCGCAGGGATCGCGCATCCTGGGGCGCTACAACAGCCAGGTCGGCTATGGGCAAAGCCGCGTGCAGGTGGTGTGGAATCGGATCATCCTGCCCGACACGTCGTCGCTGACGCTCGATAACCTTGTGGGCACCGATCCAGCGGGCTACGCCGGCCTAGAGGACGACGTGAACTGGCATTGGAAGCGCATCGTCGCGGGCGCGGTGCTGACGACGCTGCTGGGCGTCGGCGCCGAGCTGGCCGCGCCGGAGAACCGCCAGGACGGCAACCGCATCGTCATCGCCGGACGCGACAGCGCCCAGGACAGCATCAATCAGGTCGGCCAAGAGATCACCCGGCGCAACATGAACATCCAGCCGACGCTGACCGAGCGGCCGGGCCTGCCGGTGCGGATCATCGTCAACCGGGATCTGGTGCTGCGGCCGTACCAGCCCCTGTTCTTCAGTCGGGGAGCTTCCCAATGAGTGCGACCAAGAAGCTGCGGCTCGGGCCGCTGCCCAAGACCGAGAACGTCAAGCTGACCTTCGCGTGCCCGGTCGGCCTGAAAGCCGACCTCGACCGCTACGCCGCGCTGCACGCGCAGACCTACGGCGAGGCGGTTGATGCCATGACGCTGATCCCGCACATGCTGGAGGCGTTCATGGCGGGGGATCGTGGTTTTAAGAGGGGAGGGCAGGCAACGCCGAAGTCATCGGCGAAGTGAGGCTTGGAGGAAGACCGCTGTGCTTGTCTGCGCTATCCTAGAGGGCGATTGACGATGGAGTTGCCAGAATCGTCGCCCCTCAAATCCTTCCATCTTCCGCACCAGGCAAAACTCTTGTCGGATGACGGTAAAAGCGACGGTAATGGCCCAGTCGATCATCGCAAATCCCTTTAACTACGCGGGCTTGCGAGACTTGTTGATGATCGAGTGGGAATGATCGGCAGCCGGTACTGACCGGCACCCAGTAGCAAGAAACATCCAAAAGCCCGCGTAATTGCGGGCTTTTGGGTTTCAGGGCGTACGATTCGCTGGAGTGCCATGGCGGCACTCTGACGCGAGTTGTCGCCATGGCGCTCAGGGGCAGGGCTGTCGTACCTACATCCTACATCCAGGGGCGAAGGAGAGGAACTTGCAGGAGCAGGTCGTTCTTGACGAATAACGGCTCCCCCTCCACCTCCTCCCAGAAGCCGGGATCGTTGCCAATGCCGCCTGCCTGGTCGATCTCGACGTCTTCGACCCGCAAGCCGATAACCCCCTCCAGCTCGCTCAGGCCGGGAGTGCCCATGAAGGTATTGGCATGGGAGTTGCCCGCGAGGGCGATCCATTTCCCGGCCCCGCGTCGCGTCTGGTCGGCCTCGATGACCACATGGGCGAAATAGTTCATCATTTCCTGGCGAATGGTCGAAGAGGGCTGCACGTCCCAGGCTTGGACGTACGAGGCAAGGCAGTCGATGGCTTGTACGCGTACGTTCTGCCGGTGGGCCTCGTACAGCACGTTCTTCATGGTGTGGGGCGTCGATTCGGCGAGGGTGGCTTGGGCGTCGAAATCCTCCACATAGGCCTTGAGTTCGGCCGACAACATCCCGGTTCGGTTGAACAGGTCGAGATCGACCTGGTGGAAATCGGTCGTGAAGTGCTCCATGTAGAGTACATCCACCCCCTGTTTCTTGAGTTGCCGCATGTTCTTGATCAAGAACTGCTTGGCGCCGCGTTGGGTATGTGACTCGCCGATCACCAGACCGTCGCTTTCCTGGTAAAGCGTGCGGATGATCTCCTTGTTTGTGGCTGTACTGGGTAGCTCGGGAATCGTTGGGCGGGCAGGGGCGTGAAACGAAGAAAAGAAGCCCTGTGCGTCAGCGGCCAAGCGGTCGCGCAGTTGCCTATAGACCGAATAGGGATGGCCGCTGTCGGGGTCTTCCAGGGCGAGCCTCAGGCCGCCTCTGGTCGCAGGCGCCAAGGCCGGACGCTCGATTTCCGCTACGTCGTAGGGGGTGGGGGCCAGGGGTGGCAGGGCAGGCCTTGGCCGTAACCGGCCCCATGCCTTGAGCAGGAACCTCGGTATTCCGCCGCCCTTGAGCCCTATGCTGTCGATAGGTTGCCAGCGGCCTTCGGTATCCGGGGCAATGGGGATGCTGCCTGAGAACGCGTAGGGGTTTTCTGGATCGATGATGACCCAGGTATCCAGTTCTCCGACGAAACGTACCTGGTAGACGAGGTCGCCAACCATCGCGTACTGCTTGCCGTCCTGTACCAGGATGCCCTTGAACGGTGCGTTTGCCGGGGCATTGCGCAGGATATCGTTGCTTTCTAGCGTCTGCATCCGCTGTGCGAGATCGCTCGGCCTGAAATCTTCCGGAACCCAGGCCTGGATCTCGTCCGGGGTGGCGGGATCGAGTTCTTCGCCCGGGGGCTGGTTTTCCTCGGGGAGCGTGACCTGTTCGCCGGCTTCCTCGATGGGGGCTAGCTCGCCCGTGGCGTTCACACCGGCGGCAACCAGGAAAGTGGCGTTGAACAAGGTATTGATGCCGGCGAGTATGGCCCCCGTGACGCCCGCCTGACGCTCGGCGGTGGTGTGGCCGTTGATCGCCTGGTCGATATCCAGGCCTGTCTCGGCCAGGCCTGCGCCGACGGCGGCCAGCGCCACTGGCCAGTCCAGGGCGGCCATGGGGCCGAAGACCTTGGAGAAGGCCCCTAGGTAACCGATCCACAGCTGTTTGCGCAGGTCTGCGTTGGAGCGCAAGGCGAAGTGAGCATCTTCGAGCATGCGCTGGCGAGCGGCATCGCGCAGGTGGCTGAAAGCATCCACATGCAGCGTCGTGTCCTGCGTGTTCAGGCCATCGGGATGTGCGGCGTCCCACTGGCGCCTCATGACATCCAGCAGGTGACCGAGCCCCACGTTGGGGTCATTCTCCTTTTGGCTCGCCAGCGGGAAGTGGCCCATGAAGCGGACCTTGCCTTGCGTTTCCCGGGTATTGGCCAGGACCCACGCATGAAGCTCCCGGTCACTGGCGAACAGTTGCAGCGCCTCGTCTTCACCTGGCAGGTAGAGCAACTGGCAGCCATCACTCATCACCACCCTGAGGATATCGCTGGCGACGTGTCCGCCTATGTCGAAGGTGCACAGGCGTACCTCTGTCGAGGGCACGACCTGCTGGCGCAACTCCTGTAGGGAGGCAGGCCAGGTCCGCACGCCCGTCAAGGCCTCGGTGATCTGGCGTGCTCTCTTGGCCAGGCTACTGTGGGCGTCATGTGCGCAGGCTTCCAGGACCTTGCTCAGGAACATGGATTTGGCCAGGGTTCGGTAGTCATCGGCATGCTGTGCCCAGAAGGCATCGAGGCGTTGATGGAAGGCACTGCTGAAATCGATCTTCCAGAACGCCTCGAGTACGGCCTTGGGGGCCAGGGGGACTTCGTTGCGTTCATCGTAGGCTTGGGCCCCTGGGCCTGAGGTGTAGAAACCTGTGTAGTTGCCGAGCAGGTCGGCATTGTCCTGCTCGGCCGCGTCGAAGCGATGCATCACCAGCTGTGGCAGGGTCAGCGATTGGTAGGGCTTTTCATGATGCTGCCAGCCATTGAATGTGCGGGGGCTGCTGGAGGCGGTATGGAAGCGATGGAAGTACACCCGGTCGGGATCCAGTGCCGTGAAACCATGTTGGGTCAGGAGCGCTTTGGCGATATCCCGGGCCATCTGGCGCAGGTCGGGGCAAGAGGTGCTTACCTGGGTCGCCATCAGGTTCAGGGTTTGGTGATCCTGCTTCTGCCGTTCGGTAAAGATCATGAGCGTACTCGCGGTGGTTCAAGGGGCGCACAAGATGGTTGGAACGGTCGTGGTGGGGGTGGTACTTAATGCTGGATGCGACATCGCGTCCGGCCCGAGGTACAAGTCTTCACTTAATCTTTCTCAACTGCAGGTGTATCGTATTCGCCCTTCCTTGCCAGCTCTGCTGGCAGATTGATCGCGAAAAACGAGGTACCTGCACCGATGTCCTTCACCCGTCGACAAATGCTCAAGGGCCTGACCGGCCTGGTGGTGGTTGGCCTGGGCGCCGGGGGCGCCGCCCGCTACTGGCTGGGCAAGGTGGAGGACGAGAACGCCGGGCACGACTACGAATTGATCGCCGCACCCCTGGACGTCGAGTTGGTGCCCGGCTTCAAGACCGAGGCCTGGGCCTTCGGCCCATCGGCCCCGGGCACCGAGCTGCGGGTACGCCAGGGCACTTGGCTGCGGGTACGCTTCATCAATCACCTGCCGGTCGAGACGACCATTCACTGGCATGGCATCCGCCTGCCGCTGGAAATGGACGGCGTGCCCTACGTGTCGCAATTGCCGGTCAAGCCGGGCGAGTTCTTCGACTACAAGTTCCGCGTCCCGGACGCTGGCAGCTATTGGTACCACCCCCACGTCAGCAGCTCCGAGGAACTGGGCCGCGGCCTGGTCGGCCCGCTGATCGTCGAGGAGCGCGAGCCCACGGGGTTTCGTCATGAACGCACCCTGAGCCTGAAGACCTGGCACGTGGACGAGCAGGGCGCCTGGATGCCGTTCAGCGTTGCCCGCGAGGCGGCGCGCAACGGCACCGCCGGGCGCCTGATCACCATCAACGGCCAGGCCGGGGCGGTCACCGAGCTGCCGGCCGGCCAGGTGGTGCGGGTGCGCCTGCTCAACCTGGACAACACCTGGACCTACCGCATCAACCTCAAGGGCAACTGCGAGGCGATGATCTATGCCCTGGATGGCAACCCCGTCACGCCACGGCCCCTGGGCAAGGACTACTGGCTCGGCCCGGGCATGCGCATCTGCCTGGCCATCCGCATTCCCCAGGCCGGCGAGGAGATCTCCCTGCGCGATGGTTTCGTGCGCCTGGGCACCCTGCGCTCGGTGGCCAGCGACGAAGCTCCCGGCGACTGGCCCAAGCCCCTGCCACCCAATCCGGTCGCTGAGCCGGACCTGGCGAACGCCGAGAAGCTCAACTTCAACTTCGAGTGGGCCGGCAAGGTGTCGGTCGGCACCGAGGACGGCAAGCCTCCAAGCTTGTGGCAGATCAACGGCCAGGCTTGGGACATCACCGACAAGACCTGTGCCGATCGACCGATCGCTACCCTGCAGAAGGGCAAGAGCTATATCTTCGAACTGAAGAACATGACCCAGTACCAGCACCCTATCCATCTGCACGGCATGAGTTTCAAGGTGATCGCCTCCAATCGCCACAAGATCGTCGAGCCCTGGTTCACCGACACCTACCTGCTGGGCAAGAACGAGCGTGCCCAGGTGGCACTGGTGGCGGATAACCCAGGGACCTGGATGTTCCACTGCCACGTCATCGACCACATGGAAACCGGCCTGATGGCCGCGATCGCGGTGGTCTGATGCGCCCGCAGATCATCGATCGCAGCCGCGACCAGGAATTCATGCGTCTGGCCCTGGCCTTGGCCGCCGAAGGGGCGGCCATGGGCGAAGTGCCGGTGGGCGCGGTGCTGGTGCAGCACGGGCAAGTCATCGGGCAGGGCTTCAATCGGCCGATCGCCGACAGCGACCCCAGCGCCCATGCCGAGATGGTCGCCATTCGCGCGGCGGCCAGGGCGGCGAGCAACTACCGCCTGCCCGGCAGCACCCTGTACGTGACCCTGGAGCCGTGTAGCATGTGCGCCGGCCTGATCGTGCACTCACGGGTGGCGCGGGTGGTGTATGGGGCACTGGAGCCGAAGGCGGGGGTCGTGCAGAGCCAGGGGCAGTTCTTCACCCAGGGGTTTCTCAACCATCGGGTGATCTATGAAGGCGGGGTGCTGGCCGAGGAGTGCGGGCAGATACTGAGCGAGTTCTTCAAGGCACGCAGGACGAAGGCCTGAGCCGGTCTGGGCCTCCACCACCGGTCGCCCGGCACTACATCGGCGGCGACTGTTCCGCCGGCTTGTCCTTGTTGACCCCCGGCACATGCAGGCTGCCCTCGGCCACCTGGCCTTCGAGCTGCGGCTGGGTCACCCAGGTGAGGATGTCGTAGTAACGGCGGATGTTGGCCACGAAGTGCACCGGCTCCCCACCGCGGGCATAGCCGTAGCGGGTCTTGCTGTACCACTGCTTCTGCGACAGGCGTGGCAGCATCTTCTTCACGTCCAGCCACTTGTTCGGGTTCAGCCCCTCGCGCCTAGCCAGCGTGCGCGCGTCTTCCAGGTGGCCGCTGCCGACGTTGTAGGCGGCCAGGGCGAACCAGGTGCGGTCCGGCTCCTTGATGCTGTCGTCGAGCTGGGCCTTGACGACCATGAAGTACTTGGCGCCGCCCTGGATGCTCTGCTTCGGGTCCAGGCGGTTGGACACGCCCATGGCCTGGGCGGTGCGCTGGGTGAGCATCATCAGGCCGCGCACACCGGTCTTGGAGGTGACCTCCGGCTGCCACAGGGACTCCTGGTAGCCGATCGCCGCCAGCAGGCGCCAGTCGACCTGCTCGACCTTGGCACTGGCCTTGAAGTACTTCTCGTACTTGGGCAGGCGCTGCTGCAGGTGCTGGGCGAACGTGTAGGCGCCGACGTAGCCGAGTACATCGACATGACCGTAGTAGCGCTCCTTCAGGCGTTGCAGCGTGCCGTTCTTCTTGGCCTTGTCGAGAAAGGCGTTGATCTCGTTGAGCAGGCTGTTGTCTTCGCCGGCGGCCACTGCCCAGCGCTGATCGCGGGTGTCGCCCAGGTCGAAGGCCACGCGCACGTTGGGAAAGTACACCTGGTTCATGGCCAGTTCGTTGGAGTCCACCAGGGTCAGGTCGATCTGGCCCTCGTCGACCATGCGCAGCAGGTCGACCACTTCCACAGCGTCGGACTCTTCGTATTCCAACGTGGGATTCTGCTTTTTCAGTTCGGCCAGTTGCTCGGCATGGCTGCTGCCCTTGAGCACCAGGATCTTCTTGCCGATCAGGCCTTTCACGCTGGTGGGCCGGGAGCGGCCGTTGCGGTAGATGACCTGTGGGGTCACCTCGAGGTAAGGGTGGGAGAATTTCGCCTGGGCGCTGCGCCGCTCGCTGCTGACCAAGCCGGCGGCGGCCAGCACCGGACCGGAGGGCTTGCCCAGTTGGTCGAACAGCTCGTCGAGGTTGTCGGCGGTCTCGATCTCCAGTTCCACGCCGAGATCGTCGGCGAACCGCTTGACCAGCTCGTACTCGAAGCCGGTCTCGCCATTGCGGTCCTGGAAGTAGGTAGCCGGGCTGTTGCGGGTGATCACGCGCAGCACACCGTCCTCCTTGACGCGCTCGAGGGTGCTGGGTTTTTCAACACAGGCACCGAGCATCAGGAAGAGTCCGGTTGCGAAGAGCCATCTGGCGCAGCGCTGGCGCAAAGCAGTGTGGGCGAACATAGCTTGCAGTATACGCAAAGGACCGGTCGCGCCATATCTCGACAACGGGCCATAGGTTTGCTAGCGGCAAGCTTCAAGCTACTTATCTCCCAGCGGCGAGCTGCAGGGGAAAGCAGGCCGTGCACTGCCTAATGCTGTTCACTTTAATCAATTGGGGCCGCCTTGCGGCCCTTCGCGGGCAAGCCCGCTCCCACAAGTACGCTGCAAATGCACGATCCTGTGGGAGCGGGCTTGCCCGCGAAGGGCTGCAAGGCAGCCCCAATCGATGTCACATCAGGCTTAAGTGAACAGCATTAGCCGTGCACTGCCCCACTTTTTCTTGCGGCTTGTAGCTTTCCGTTTGAAGCTGCTTTTCGTGCCGCTTTCCTGACCCCGAAGTCCGGTTCCGCCGCCCGGCAGCATTGCCCTCTGGCGGGTGCCGAAAGCCGCGGATTTAGGCTAGAATGCACGGCCTCTAAGCACACCCCTTCCTGAGGCTGTCCCGACGATGTTGATCCTGCGCGGCGCTCCTGCCCTTTCTGCCTTTCGCCACGGTAAGCTACTCGAGCAACTGAGCCAGAAAGTCCCCGCTGTTACCGGCCTGTATGCCGAATTCGCCCACTTCGCCGACGTCAGCGGCGAGCTGACCGCCGACCAGCAGCAGGTGCTGGGCCGTCTGCTCAAGTACGGTCCGAGCGTACCGGTGCAGGAGCCCAGTGGCCGCCTGTTCCTGGTGGTGCCGCGCCTGGGCACCATCTCGCCCTGGGCCAGCAAGGCCAGCGACATCGCCCACAACTGCGGCCTGCAGGCCATCCAGCGCCTGGAGCGCGGCATCGCCTACTACGTCGCCGGCGAGCTGTCCGAGGCCGACGCCGGGCTCATCGCCGCCGAGCTGCACGACCGCATGACCCAGCGCGTGCTGGGCAAGCTCGAAGAAGCCGCCGACCTGTTCAGCCACGCCCAGCCTCGGCCGATGACCTCCGTGGACATCCTCGGTGGCGGCCGTGCCGCGCTGGCCCAGGCCAACATCGACCTGGGCCTGGCCCTGGCCGAAGACGAGATCGACTACCTGGTCAACGCCTTCCAGGGCCTGGCACGCAACCCGAACGACATCGAGCTGATGATGTTCGCCCAGGCCAACTCCGAACACTGCCGCCACAAGATCTTCAACGCCAGTTGGGACATCGACGGCGAGGCTCAGGAAAAGAGCCTGTTCGGCATGATCAAGAACACCTACCAGATGCACAGCGAAGGCGTGCTGTCGGCGTACAAGGACAACGCCTCGGTGATCGTCGGCCACGTCGCCGGGCGCTTCTTTCCGAACCCTGAGACCCGCCAGTACGGCGCGGTGCAGGAGCCGGTGCACATCCTGATGAAGGTCGAGACCCACAACCACCCGACCGCCATCGCCCCGTTCTCCGGCGCCTCCACCGGCTCCGGCGGCGAGATCCGCGACGAAGGCGCCACCGGCCGTGGCGCCAAGCCCAAGGCCGGGCTGACCGGCTTCACCGTGTCCAACCTGCGCATCCCCGGCTTCGAGCAGCCCTGGGAGCAGGACTACGGCAAGCCGGGCCGCATCGTCGACGCCCTCGACATCATGGTCGAAGGCCCCCTGGGCGGTGCCGCGTTCAACAACGAATTCGGCCGTCCGGCACTGACCGGCTACTTCCGTACCTTCGAGCAGGCCATCGACACCCCGCGTGGTGAAGAGGTCCGTGGCTACCACAAGCCGATCATGCTCGCCGGTGGCATGGGCAACATCCGCGAGGAGCACGTGCAGAAGGGCGAGATCACCGTCGGTGCCAAGCTGATCGTGCTCGGCGGCCCGGCCATGCTGATCGGCCTGGGCGGCGGCGCGGCGTCCTCGGTCGATACCGGTGCCAGCTCCGCCGACCTGGACTTCGCCTCGGTGCAGCGCGAGAACCCGGAAATGGAACGCCGTTGCCAGGAGGTCATCGACCGTTGCTGGCAACTGGGCGAGCAGAACCCGATCGCCTTCATCCATGACGTCGGCGCGGGCGGTATTTCCAACGCCTTCCCCGAGCTGGTCAACGACGGTGGCCGCGGTGGCCGCTTCGAGCTGCGTAACGTGCCCAACGACGAGCCGGGCATGGCGCCGCACGAGATCTGGAGCAACGAGTCCCAGGAGCGCTACGTGCTGGCGGTCAGCGCCGCTGACTTCGAGCGCTTCAAGGCCATCTGCGAGCGCGAGCGCTGCCCGTTCGCCGTGGTCGGCGAGGCCACCGAGGAGTTGCACCTGACCGTCACCGACAGCCACTTCGGCAACACCCCGGTGGACATGCCGCTGGACGTGCTGCTGGGCAAGCCGCCGCGCATGCACCGTTCGGTCACCCGCGAGGCGGAGCTGGGCGATGACTTCGACCCGAGCGCGCTGGACCTGGACAACGCCGTCGAGCGCGTCCTGCATCATCCGGCGGTGGCCAGCAAGAGCTTCCTGATCACCATCGGCGACCGTACCATCACCGGCCTGGTGGCCCGCGACCAGATGGTCGGCCCCTGGCAGGTACCGGTGGCCGACTGCGCCGTCACCGCCACCAGCTTCGACGTCTATACCGGCGAAGCCATGGCCATGGGCGAGCGCACCCCGCTGGCCCTGCTCGATGCCCCGGCGTCGGGCCGCATGGCCATCGGCGAGGTGCTGACCAACCTGGCCGGTGCCCGCATCGAACAACTCTCCGACATCAAGCTGTCGGCCAACTGGATGTCCGCCGCCGGCCACCCCGGCGAGGATGCCCGCCTGTACGACACCGTCAAGGCCGTGGGCATGGAGCTGTGCCCGGCCCTGGGCCTGACCATCCCGGTCGGCAAGGACTCCATGTCGATGAAGACCCGCTGGAGCGAGGACGGTGTCGAGAAGAGCGTCACCGCGCCGATGTCGCTGATCGTCAGCGGCTTCGCCCCGGTGGTCGACATCCGCGACACCCTGACCCCGCAACTGCGCATGGACAAGGGCGAGACCGACCTGATCCTGATCGACCTGGGCCGTGGCAAGAACCGCATGGGCGGCTCGATCCTCGCCCAGGTGCACGGCAAGCTCGGCCAGCAGGCCCCGGACGTCGACGACGCCGAAGACCTCAAGGCCTTCTTCGCGGTGATCCAGGGCCTGAACGCCGACGGCCACCTGCTGGCCTACCACGACCGCTCCGACGGCGGCCTGCTGGTCAGCGTGCTGGAAATGGCCTTCGCCGGCCACTGCGGCCTCGACCTGCACCTGGACCCGCTGACCGACGAGCGTGGCGAAGTCCCGGCGATCCTCTTCAACGAGGAACTCGGGGCGGTCATCCAGGTGCGCCAGGATGCCACCCCCGAGGTGCTGGCCCAGTTCAGCGCCGCCGGCCTGGAAGACTGCGTCGCGGTCATCGGCAAGCCGGTCAACAACGGCGAGGTGTCCATCAGCCTGGGCGGCGAGGTGCTGTTCGACGACCAGCGCCGTCTGCTGCAGCGCCAGTGGGCCGAGACCAGTTACCAGATCCAGCGCCTGCGCGACAACGCCGAGTGCGCCGACCAGGAATTCGACGTGCTGCTGGAAGAAGAGAATCCCGGCCTGTCGGTCAAGCTGGGCTTCGACGTCAACGACGATATCGCCGCGCCGTACATCAAGAAGGGCGTGCGCCCGCAAGTGGCGATCCTGCGCGAGCAGGGCGTCAACGGCCAGGTCGAGATGGCCGCAGCCTTCGACCGTGCCGGCTTCGCCGCCATCGACGTGCACATGAGCGACATCCTCGCCGGCCGGGTCGACTTCGCCGACTTCAAGGGCCTGGTGGCCTGCGGTGGTTTCTCCTACGGCGACGTGCTGGGGGCCGGCGAAGGCTGGGCCAAGTCGGCACTGTTCAACCGCCGCGCCCGCGATGCCTTCCAGGCGTTCTTCGAGCGCAACGACAGCTTCGCCCTGGGCGTGTGCAACGGTTGCCAGATGATGTCCAACTTGCACGAGCTGATCCCGGGCACCGAGTACTGGCCGCACTTCGTGCGCAACCGCTCGGAGCAGTTCGAGGCGCGCGTGGCCATGGTCGAGGTGCAGAAGTCCAATTCGATCTTCCTGCAGGGCATGGCCGGTTCGCGCATGCCGATCGCCATCGCCCACGGCGAGGGCCATGCCGAGTTCGCCAGCGAGGAAGCGCTGCTGGAAGCCGACCTGTCCGGTTGCGTGGCCCTGCGCTACGTCGACAACCACGGCAAGGTCACCGAAGCCTACCCGGCCAACCCCAACGGCTCGCCGCGTGGTATCACCGGCCTTACCAGCCGTGACGGTCGCGTGACCATCATGATGCCGCACCCTGAGCGGGTGTTCCGCGCCGTGCAGAACTCCTGGCGTCCGGACGAGTGGCAGGAAGATGGCGCCTGGATGCGCATGTTCCGCAATGCGCGGGTCTGGGTGAACTGACGGTGTACAAGCTCGCCTTCTTCGTGCCACCGAGCCATGTGGACGTGGTCAAGGCCGCTGTGTTCGCCGCCGGTGGCGGGCGCATCGGCGACTACGACCACTGTGCCTGGCAGACCCTGGGCCAGGGCCAGTTCCGGCCTCTGGACGGCAGCCAGCCGTACCTGGGGCGGGCAGGGCAGGTCGAGCAGGTGGACGAGTGGAAGGTGGAGCTGGTGGTGGCTGACGACCTGGTTGTCCAGGTCGTCGCTGCGCTCAAGGCGAGCCACCCGTACGAGACGCCGGCCTATGAGGTCTGGCGGCTCGCCGAGTTCTAGACCGCGCTGGAGCCATTCGCGGGGCAAGCCCGCGAATGTTTGTTAGCTAGGTGGCATGGAGGCGCGAAGCGGCCCCAGAAACCTGAAAGGACAGCCCATCAGGCCGTCCCGATCTCCCCACCATCGTTACGCTGGATCACCACGGTCGAAGCCCGTGGGCGCACTGTCGTGCCCGCCGGGGTGGCATCGGTGGCAATGTCGCTGTACGGCCAGTTGCCCGGGTGCTGGATGTTGATGAACAACGTCTTGTTGTCCGGTGTGAAGGCGATGCCGGTCACCTCGCAGCCGTTCGGGCCGACGAAGAAGCGGCGCAGGTCCACCTGGTTGCGGGCGTTGACCGGGATCTGCCTGCCATCGGCATCCATCAGGTCGGACGGAATCACTGCCAGCAACTGGTCGTTGGTGTAGTCGGCCACGCTCGGCTCGCTGTTGTCGGTCTCGAACCACAACACGCCGCGGCTATCGAAACACATGCCGTCGGGGCTGGCGAACTGGTTCAGTTCGGTCAGGCCCGAGCGGTTGATCTCGGCGGCACCGGAGGCGTTGGCGCCGAACACGAAGATATCCCAGGTGAAACCCCGCTGATCGTCGCTGTCGCGCCAGCGGATGATATGGCCGTGACGGCTCGGGCCGCGTGGGTTGGCGGCGTTTACCGTTGCCGGGGTGCGCGCACTGTTGTTGGTCAGGGTCAGGTAGACGTCACCGTTGAGCGGGTTGACCGCCGTCCATTCCGGCCGGTCCATGGGCGTTGCGCCCACGGCATCGGCCGCACCCCGGGTGTTGAGGAGGATACCCGGCAGGTCGCCGAACCGGGCGCCAAGGGTGCTGCCGTCGGTGGTGGCGGTCTCGACGTCGAGGGGCAGCCAACTGCCACGGCCGTCGGCATCGAAGCGGGCCACGTAGAGCGTGCCTTGGTCCAGGTACTTGTCGCCGGTGGCCAGGCGGTCGGCCGGGTTGGCGTCGGCCGGGTCCCACAGGGCGTCGGAGACGAACTTGTACAGGTACTCGTTGTTGGAGTCGTCGCCGCTGTACCAGACCAGCGGCTTGCCGGCCACCGCCAGGCCCGGGCAGCAGCCCTCGTGGCGAAAGCGCCCCAGGGCGGTACGTTTCACCGCCAGGGTGCTGCTGTCGTACGGGTCGATCTCGACGATGTAGCCGTAGGTGCTGGCTTCGTTGCGATAGTCGTCGGTGGCGCTGGCGCCGGTCGGGGTGACGTCGAAGCGGGCGAATTCGCCGTCGACCTCGCTGCTGTCGCCAGCAGCGCTTTCCCATTGGTACAGGCCGCTGGAGGTCACCACGCCGATCCGTGACTGGTCGGCGGGGAGGGCGCCCTTGTTGACGAAGATGCCCGGCCAGTTCTCTTCGCAGGTCAGGTAGGTACCCCACGGGGTATGGCCGTTGCCGCAATTGTTGTTGGTCCCGCGGCATTGGCTGCCGTCGGGCGAGAAGCGGGTCTTGACGTGGTCGGTGCCGCGCAGTGGGCCTGAGATGTTCATCCGCGAGGCGGTGGTGAAGCGGCGGTTGAGCGGGTCGTTCTCGACCACCTGCCAGCGGCCGTCGACCTTGCTCAGGCGCACCACGCCGACGCCGTGGGCATTGATTTCCTTGCGCACTTCTTCGGCTGGGCGCTTGCCGTTGGCGTCGGTGGTCGGGCCGTTCGGGTGCAGGGCGGCGGGATCGATGTACTCGAAGTTGATCGCCAGCAGGCCGTCGTCGGCGCTGCCAGCGATGGGGAAGAAGTGCATGCCGTCGTGGTGCATGCCCATGGCGTTGGCCTGGTCGAGGGCGGTGTTGCTGCCGTCGGCCTTCCATGGGCTGGCTTTGCTGTTCAGCGGCGTGCCCCAGGGGGCCAGCACATAGGCGCTGTAGCCGGCAGCGACGACGCAGGCATCGGTGCGCGAGCCGGCGATGGACTCGAAGCCCAGCTTCAGTTTCGAGGGCTGCGGCTTGGCCGGGCGGGGCGCATCTTGGCGAGCGGCGGCAATGGCATCTAGGCAGCCGGCCAGGCCGGTTCCCGCGATCATGGCGATCGCCGCGCCAAGGCTGCCGCGCATCACGCTGCGACGGCTCAGGTAGGCGTCCATGACGCTGGCCATCGGCGGGTTGTCGCTCAGGTTCCGGTCAAGGTTGTCGCCGGTTTCTCGACTCATCGGGTGTCCTTTTGTTGTGAGTAAGAAAGACGCGACTTTAGTGCGTCAATATGATGATTTTTTGGCAGAAATGTTAACGGAGGCTTCGGCGCGGGGCGGTCCTCGATGTCGGTCCATCGAGTGGCGTGGGGGGGGGGGGGGGGGGGGGCCGCCCCCCGCCCCCCAGGAGGGCCAGCGGCACAGGGCCGCTCCCCAAAACCAACGCACACACCACACCCGCCCCCCGCCGCGACGCGCACCCACCCCCCCCCACCCCCCCCCCCGACACC